>JAUWTT010000511.1 GCA_030614585.1 Acidobacteriota bacterium | reverse complement strand
TGGATTGCAGATACTCCTTCTCCGGGCAACTCCAGGATGCTGGCTGCTTCAAATGATCTTAAAATGTTTCGAAATCGTTGCTCGAAAACCTCCCGAAAACCGTTACAATTGCTACTTAGGTTAGCTTCGAAATGGCGGGCTTTGCGGATACTAGATATCGAAGGTTTGATTGCCGGCGCGAAGGCAACCAGCAATACCATAAGTCCCCGCGGTCCCATCGTTTCTGCAATCGTGAAGTCCTTGGTCCCTCGCCCGTGGTAGGCCGACCTAAGAGTTGGGGAAGACTTCTGGGAGAAAGTTCCTCAACTCTGCAGTGAAAATATCCGGAGTCTCACTGGGAAAGAGAGCCTCTGTGGAGTTGCGGTCGCCCTTTGGAATCATGATCGTGTCCCGGTCGGTTGGTTGGGTCACGATCGGTGAACTGGGAAGGATACTGAAATGAGAGACGCAGGCTTGCTGAAGCGGTGGAGCTGTTCAATCCCTTGCCAGTGCAAGTGGAAGACGAGGTGTCTGACTGGGGTAATTGTGGACCTGTCTTTCGATCGGGCACTTGTTGCCCGGTCTTCCTCGATTCCTCCATTAGGTTCCAGAGTTACTGTCCAACTGGGACCGGAAGCTGAGGGAATCACTTTTAAAGGTAAGACAGCGTATGTGCAGGAGAAACCCCGGCTTCTGTTTGGGATCGAGTTCTCCGGTAAGCCGGAAAAGAATCTCGAAAAGTTGAAACACGCGTTACCCTTCCTTTCATAGCCGCATGGAAGATAAGCTCGGCGAAGGCAAAATGGGGCAGTAACCGTCCCAAGCGAGAACAATTGACGTCGCATCAAACGGCCTTCAGCTTTATGCTCTTTCGCTTCTGTCAGAAGCAGTGCGCATAATCATAGAAAGCTGGTCGAGTCAGCCACAGATGGCGACAAGACGGGAGGAGGCGATGTGATGATCACAATCGCTGTTGTGAACCATAAGGGAGGCGTTGGCAAAACCACGATTACCTTTAATCTGGCCAGGTGGCTCTCGCTCCAAGGGAAGAAAGTCCTGGCCATCGACAATGACCCCCAAGCCAACCTGACCTCCTCTTTCATTGACTGCCGGAGTAAGCGAGAGTCCAGTCTGCTGGAGGTTTACAGCGGCCGGCCGGCGGTACCTCAGGAAATATCGGAGAACCTCTTTCTTATTGGCTCGAGTGTGACTCTGGCGACCGTAGCGGAAAGAAGTTTTGAGGTGGTCTGCAGACTGCGGGATCGACTTAGGGATATCCAAAATGACCGGCACTCGATCGCCTTCGATTATCTGCTGATTGATTGTCTTCCGTCGATTGGCTACTTACATCTGGCGGCTCTTGCTGCCGCCGACTATGCGCTCATTCCCATCACACCTTCTCCGTATGCCCTGATGGGATTGAACGACCTGTTCTTGACGATCAGGAAAACACAGAGCCGGCTCAACCCGACTCTCAAGATCCTGGGTATTGTTTTGAACCTGGTAGATGGACGGCGTCTCCGACTCGAACGGAAGATCGAATCGGTGCTGCGGGAGAATTATGGGTCACTGGTTTTTGGGTCGAAATTGAGCAAGCGTGTCCGGTTTGCCGAGAGTCCAACGTTCAACAAGAGTATTGTCGAATACCACCCGAATGCTGCTTCGGCCAGGGAGTTTGGTCGCTTCGCAATGGAAGTCATCAGCCGGATCGGAGAAGAAGGAGAGTCCCCAGACTTGCTGGTTCACAATGGGGGCGATCACACAGACGTTGCGAAGTCCCGGGCCCTGGTTCCTGGAAGCGGTAAGTTATTCGATAGAGACGGTCATGCCGGCGTGCAAGATTCTGGTGCGAAAAGAGTAGAAGCAGACGGTGGGCGTCGGAGGCTGAAGGACCTCGAGAACATGGATCTGATCTTTGTTCGGTCGATCTACCGCAACTACTCTGCCCCGGATGGAATTTCCTAAACGAGGTTTATGCAGGAGCGATTATCATGAGAAGAATTGCCATAGTCAATCAGAAAGGCGGCTGTGGAAAGACGACAACCGCTATCAATTTGGCCATGAGCCTGGCTTTGCAGAAAAGGCGGGTTCTGCTGATCGATCTGGATCCCCAAGGGCACATTGCCGCAGGGCTCGGAGTGCGGGCCGAGGACTCTGAAAAAAGCATCTATGAGGTTTTGTTGGGCGAAATACCGATCAGTGAAGCAATCCAGCCATTGCGAAAAGACCTCGATGGCGTCCTCAGTGACATCGTTTTAAGTGGCTTTGAGCAGGTGATGGCTGGTGTCCAGGGGCGAGAATACAGGCTCGCTGAGAGTGTAGAAGTAGTTGCCGGCACTTATGATTTCCTGATTGTGGACAGCCCACCCAGTTTGGGCCTGTTGACCTTCAATGGACTTCTGGCCGCCGATGAGCTGGTCATCCCCGTCGATGCAAGTGTCTTTTCTCTGAACGGCCTGGGAAGGCTCATGGAAACGATTCAGATGATTCAGAAGACCAAGGGACACCAGTTTTCGCTCATGCTCCTGGCTGCGAATATTGACCGCAGAACAAGATTCGGCAGGAAACTAGTGGCCACTCTCGAATCGCGTTTTCCGAAACACTTTTTCAAGACCGTCATCAACACCTGCACGGCTATCAGGGAAAGCTCCAGCCTCGGCAAGCCGATCCATGAACATAACCGGCGCTGCTCCGCCTTCCATGATTACCCAGGCTTGGCGGAGGAGGTCCTGAAGGAGAAGAAAGAGGGGAAGTTGGCACCTTTCAACTTTCGGGATCTAGCCCTGAAGGAGTTCTCAGTTGAGTCGCCATCGGACCTCGCTGCGTGCAGGATCCCTGCAGAGTCCAGCGCAGCACGATTGGTTGAGTTTGCCGTGGATGCTCCCGAAGAGGCCGCTGTATGGATAGCGGGCGAATTCAACAGTTGGTCCCCTGAAGCGTTGACCTGCTCAAAGTCAAACGGCAAGCAGCGATGGTGCAAGTCCTTTTCACTCAAACCGGGCGTCTATGAATACAAGTACGTGATCAACGGTAAGTGGATGCCGGACGCCGCAAACAAGTGCGGAGTTGATGACAGACGCGGCGGTAAAAATTCTGTCATCCACGTTTGAGGAGACCAACTGCGAATGTCGTCCTCCAAGGAATCACCCCGCAGTGTAGAGCGGATAAGTCATCTATTCCTCTCGGCTCAAAGCCCGTCGAGGGATGACGAGGTGGGCCCGAGTCGGGAGACTCGTCCTTCTGGCCAACTCGAACTGCCCATTGGATTAGAGAAAGGCGGAGAAGAGGGAACAAGACTTGGAAGCCGGTCTGGCCTCTCGGGGTCCGGGCGATCCCGTCCTCCACTGACGCTGTTGGATTTTCTGCTCGACGATGAGGCCGCGGACAAGACGGAGTGATTAGGAACAGGAAAACGGTCTCCCCGGAGAGTGACTCTGGCGGCCTTGTTTCATTCTGGCACCATGGGAGTCAAACCTACCAGCCGCTCGCTGGGCAACCAAACGAGTTTTAAGGGTCCACGACCAACCGGAGAAGACCGTTCAAAGGTCCCCAGCAACCTGAAGTCTTGCCGCTCAGTCTCTCTCGCCTAGCGCGAACCTGCGAGTTCTCACATCGAGTGAGTTAGAAACTGACACTCGGAGAAGATCCTTTGGTGCTTGAGGTTTGATACTTGGGATTTGGAGCCGAAGGCGACGCCCACCTCCGGCGGGAAAGTTCAAGCATCAAAGCTCAAATCTCAAACGGGGAACCAATTTCTCATACTATCGGCGAAACTTTGA
>JAUWTT010000602.1 GCA_030614585.1 Acidobacteriota bacterium | reverse complement strand
GCCTGTCGCGCCGTAGCTCGGAGAGCGAAGGCGGATGCTCGTGCTCGTAATCGAATACACCCTTAGCGGACTTTGCGTGAAATGAACCTCCTCACGCCAAGACGCCAAGCTCGCAGTTGGAAGGGCGAAGGGCCTTTGGCTTTTGAATTCTCCTCGGGTTTAGACTTGACAACCTACCTCCGAAAAGCAGGACGATCTTTACAAGACCAGGACCCAAGACCCAAGACCCAAGACCCGCCTTTCTTCCAAAAACTCTGCAGATGTTACGATATTGGCAGAGTCCTCCTCTCTCGAGGGGGCTTGAGGCGGAACTACATGCAGCATTTAAACCCCTGTGAGTTAGAAATAGACCTGTTCTGCAAAGGACTGCGGGTTGATCCTGACTCTGCAGGAAGCGTAAAACTAGCCCGTCGTACGCGAGCCGGTTTGGGGAGTGGGCTGGAACTGAGGTTGCCTGGCAGCTTCAAAGATATCTGGGTGAATGTGCCGGTAATTGAGTCCTTTGCTAAACAGTCGCCCTACACGCTCTATGCCGACAATGGGGGCTTCCTGATCAAGAACACAGAGCTTTCTCAAACCTACCCGGTTGGAATTGAATCTGAACCGGAGTGGTATTCGAAGCCCACCCTGAGTGGCCGTCTGATGTCTAAGGTGGGATCCATGCAGGGTACCTACCTTGGCATCTATATCGGGCCCGTTTGTCGCTACTGGAAGCATGACGAGCGCGAAAACTGCCATTTCTGTACGACCGGCTTGAATGAAGAACAGGACGAGAGCTGGAAGAAGACGGTGACCGACGTCGTGGAGACTTGCGTCGCCGCGAGGAAGGAATCAGGCATCACTTTTGTCCACTTCAACAGTGGTTACCAGGAAGGGCGCGATCTGCGGTTAGCGAGGCCGTTCCTCGATGCCGTTAAACAGAAGACGGGCCTTTTGGTGGGACTTCAGTTAGCTCCGGTTGACGACCTGACTCAGTACGATGGTTTGATTGATTCCGGCGTAGATCACTTCTCATTCTGTTTCGAGTTCATGAGTGACTTTGCCTTCTCGAAGTTCTGTCCCGGAAAAGCTCGGACTCTTGGACAATCTGCGTTTTTCAGGGCGATGGAATACACCTCTTCGAAATTGGGGAAGGGGCGTGTGAGTGGTGAGATCATAGCCGGAGTCGAACCGATCGAAGAGACGATGAAGGCGATCGACAGGATTACCGACTGTGGAGCCTTCCCCACGATTTGTGTCTTCAGACCACTCGAGGGGAGTGATATGGCCGTGTACCCTTCGCCGTTCTACGAGGAAATGCGCGAAGTTTTCAAGTACATGATCGATCGACTCATTGCCAAGCGGATTCCGATTGGGATTGCCCCCAACATTGAAGTGAGCCTGGTGGTTCAGCCGACTGACGCCCTTTACCTGGCAGACCCTGACATTAATTCTCTACTCTATCGCGCGTACAACAAGGCTTTGACCTCGTTGGTGAAACCCTTCTTTAATCGCCGCCTGAAACGCGGTGATCGGAGAATGGAGCAGTTGGCTTATTAAGCCGGAACGGATTCGAGTGACTCATATGACCAGCCCACTAGGAGATACATAGAAATGCCGCATCCCGGAATGCCTTCCCTTGCTTCCGTTGATTTCAGCCAGACACCCTTTGTAGCGATCTGGGAGACGACCCGGGCCTGTGACCTCGCCTGCCGCCACTGTAGGGCGGAGGCTATTCCGGATCCGTTGCCAGGAGAATTGTCCACCGAGGAGGGATTTGAGGTCCTTGCCATTTTGGCCGAAATGGGAACCCCGATTACAGTGCTGTCAGGAGGCGATCCGGCGAAGAGACCCGATCTGTGTGAGCTTGTCTCTTACGGCAATGGACTCGGGATGAGGATGGCAACCATTCCCGCCGCTACTCCGCTACTGACGCGAGAACTCGTAGGCTCATTGAAAGAAGCCGGACTTGCACAAATGGCTCTGAGTCTTGACGGGCCGAATGCCGAGGTACACGACACGTTTCGTCAGGTACCGGGTGCCTTCGACATCACGATTCAGGGAGCGAAATACGCTCGTGATGTCGGAATGCCGTTCCAAATCAATACGACCCTCAGCAACCACAACTTCAAGTATTTCGGTGAGATGGCATCGATTGTCGGTGAGTTGGGGGCGGTGTTCTGGGAGGTGTTCTTCCTCGTGCCGATGGGACGCGGGCGTGACCTTGGGCAGATGAGTGCTGAGCAATTCGAGAACCTGTTTTCGAAGTTGGCTGAGTACTCACGGAAGGTGGATTTCATTGTCAAGATCACGGAGGCCCCCCACTATCGCAGGTATCTGATGCAGGAACACAGCCGCGGACAGGAAGGGCAGCGAGACGGTGGCAGACCCCAGGCACGCATGGGGGAGAAGCGGGAAAAGGGAACTCTCCCCTGGCACATGCGTCGCGACTTCGGGCCTGGAGGGAGCATCGGTCTGGCCCCTAAAGGAGTCAATGCCGGTAATGGGCACCTGTTCGTGAGTTATTGTGGTGACATCTACCCGAGTGGGTTCCTGCCGCTATCCTGTGGGAACAAAAGAGAGACCTCCCTGAAGGAAACCTATCGCACACACCCTGTCTTCCTGGAACTCAGAGACCTCGACCTGCTCAAAGGCAAATGTGGCATCTGTGAGTATCGCAATATTTGCGGGGGTTCCAGAGCACGAGCTTTTGCCATGACCGGTGACTATCTTGCAGAAGAGCCGTTCTGCGCGTACGAACCCTGAAACTGGGGGCTGGGGGCTGTCGAAGTACGAACGACGAAGTGCGAACGACGAACGACCGGACAGGTTGGGAGCTGGGGATTGGGTCTTGAAACTGGGGGCTGGGGGCTGGGGGATTGGAGTGTTGGAGTCTTGGGATTGGGGCTTGGGGGTGCGTTGCCCAAATGAGCACTAAGGCCGAGGGCTAAGCTCGAAGTTCGAAACAAGTTCAAGATT
>JAUWTT010000037.1 GCA_030614585.1 Acidobacteriota bacterium | reverse complement strand
TCGCGGTGAGAACATACTTCCCCTGCAGATCAGTGAAAAGAAGGAAGGTTCAAAGCTGGGAATAGGAAAGGGACGTGTCACCCCAAAGGACATGGCCCTTTTTACAAAGCAGTTTTCGGTCATGCTTGACGCCGGCTTGCCTCTGATTCAATGCCTCGAAATCCTGTCGAATCAACAGGAGAAGCCCGTTCTCAAGACCACGCTAGCTGAGGTCAGAGAAAGTGTCGAAGGGGGATCGACATTGGCTGAGGCTCTGAAGAAGCATCCTAAGATCTTTCCGCCTTTGTTTGTGAACATGGTTGCAGCGGGTGAGGCCGGAGGTGTACTCGACGTAATTCTGAGACGTCTCTCAACGTTCGCTGAGAAATCAGTTAAACTCAGACGAGCTCTGGTTTCCGCATCAGTGTACCCCGCCGTAGTCTTCGCCGTGGCAATCATAATCGTCTTCATAATCCTGGTCTGGGTGATACCCGTTTTCGCCTCTCTCTTTGCGGGGCTGAACGCTCCCCTGCCGGCGCTAACACGTTTTGTCATGTCGATTAGCGACTACACAATCACCTTCAGCATCCCCCTTGTGGTGTTCGTCGTCTTGTCTGTGATAAGCCTTCGCTACATCTACAATACAGACGATGGAAAGCTGGCAATCGACAGCCTTCTGTTGAAAATACCTCTGATAGGGATCGTGATAAAGAAGATCTCCGTTGCCAGGTTCTCGCTGACCCTTTCAACTCTTCTGACCAGCGGCATTGCTCTTTTGGAGGCTCTAAAGATTACTGCAGACACGGCAGGCAACAGCGTTATCCAACGGGCTCTGATGCAGGTCCGCAAAGAAGTAGCCGAGGGAAAGACGCTCGTGGAACCACTGCACCGAGTCGGCGTTTTTCCACCTATGGTCACACAGATTGTCTCGGTGGGTGAACAGACCGGCGAGTTGGACCAGATGCTGGGAAAACTGTCGGTCTATTACGAAGAAGAGTCGGATGCTGCCATCGCAAATCTGATGACATTGATGGAACCGGTCCTTATCGTGTTCCTCGGTATCGTGATTGGCGGAATCGTTATCTCAATGTACCTGCCCATCTTCACACTGATCGGGAAGTTGTCGCATCAATAAGGTGGCAAAGCGAATGAAAAAGAATGATTGTGTGACGCTAATCACAACAATCGTTGGAGCTCTCATACTATAAATTTCGGTTAGATCACAACTGGTTTTTGCTTTTTGGGAAGATCCAAAAGAAAGAAACGAAAGGAAGGGTAATTGGAAATGAAGAATCAGAAAGGTTTCTCACTTATTGAGCTGCTCATCGTGGTGGCGGTCATCGGCATCATCGCAGCTATCGCGGTTCCTAACTTGCTGGAATCGAAGAAGGCGGCCAACGAGGCCTCTGCAATCTCCTCAGTTCGGACGATTGTGACGGCTCAAATCACCTATTCCGCCACAGTTGGCAACGGTGCCTACGCAGCGGACCTGGGCACTTTAGCGGGGTCATCTATGGTTGACAGCGGCCTCGGTGACGGTTTGAAGGACGGCTATACCTTCGTAGTGGCTGGAGCAGCGCAAACTTTTACAGTCACTGCTACCCCTAATGCCAGCGGCGGAACGCGGTCTTTCTTCTCTGATGAATCCGCGGTGATCCGCGCAGTGGTCGGAGCAGGGGCCAACGTGGGGAGCCCACCGCTCGGCGGTTAATCAGGGTTCCTCAAACGGTAAGTTTGGAGAGAGTTAGAAGGGGGAGTCATGAGACTCCCTCTTTTTTTGTCTTTCGATCAACGCGCGTTTCTCACAACTGAGGAGCTTCACGACGCCGATTCATCAACTTCCAGAGATGCGCGGGAGCTAAAGGGTGCGTTGCCCAAATCGACCCACGCCCAAATCCCAAGAACCAAGCACCAAATCTCAAACAGGTCGCTTGCATGAATTCAATATCTCAATTCCTACAAAGCTCTTAACCGACTATATTTCAGTAGGTTAGATGGTTCCTACAAGGGAGCTTGAAGTTTGGATCTAATTGGGAATTGGTTCTTGGGATTTGGGAATTGGGTCTGTTGCCGTTTGGGCAACAGACCCCAAAGCACCCGCCTCCGCATGGGCCCGTCGAGAAGCGACCGAGCGAGCGCAATAACCGGCTCTGGAGGGCATCCGGCATCTGGTAACCGGCATCCGATATCCGGTATCTATCATCCTTTGTCGTGAACTTTATCGCGAGCTTGGTCGCAGTGTCGGGGTGGGAACGACAAGGTTCACGACAATGCTTACGACAAAGGGGGATCGGCCTCCCATCAGCTTCGTCTTCAACTTAATCGTGAACTTTGTCGGATTCCGCCTCGACGAATCGACAAGGTTCACGACAAAGCCGGCGACGAAGGGAACCGATCCGGCATCTGGGATTTTCGATTGGCGATTGACGATTTCCGGCATCCGGTATCCGGCATCCGCCTTCGCTCTTCGAGCTATGGAGGTCTGGGATCTGGGGGCTAGGGACTGGGAGCTGGGGATTAAACCACTAATCACTAAGACACCAGAACATTTCACTAGTGAATTCGTGCTTTAGTGGTTGATCCTGTTTCCCTCCGCCCGAACGGAGGGGGCGACCACTTCTCACCTACTTTGACGGGGCTGCCTCGGCCTGAACCATCTCCGGGATACCGAGTCCATCCTCGTCCTCATTCTCACCAAAAAACTCGTCGTGCTGGAGGAAGGGGTTCGGAACCTCAATGTTCCTGTAGTACTCCATTCCGGTACCGGCCGGAATCAGACGTCCCATGATGACATTTTCCTTGAGGCCACGCAGGTAATCAATCTTCCCACTGATAGCCGCCTCGGTCAAAACCCGGGTGGTTTCCTGGAACGAGGCTGCCGAAATGAAAGAATCTGTGCTAAGCGACGCCTTAGTAATACCCAACAGCAAGGGTCGCCCGCCGGCAGGTTTACCACCTTCGCTTTCAACTCTTTCGTTTTCTTCCATGAAGCGAAATCTGTCAACCTGCTCATCCAGCAAAAAGCCCGTATCCCCCACGTCTTCGACCTTAACCCAACGCATCATCTGCCGAACGATCACCTCGATATGCTTATCGTTAATGGCGACGCCCTGCAACCGGTAGACTTCCTGGATCTCATTTACCAAGTAGCGCTGAAGCTCTTTCTCACCCAGTACCCGCAAAATATCGTGTGGATCCCGCGGGCCGTCCATCAAAGCGTCCCCGGCCCAAACCCGCTCATTTTCCTGCACATTCACATGGACGCCTCGGGGCAAGAGGTACTCCGCTCTGGTTTCAGCGTCATCTCCCTGCACCACAATCTTTCGCTGGCCTCGGGCGACGCCGCCAAACTGGATGACACCATCTATTTCTGTAATGACTGCGGTCTCTTTGGGCTTCCTGGCCTCAAACAACTCAACGACCCTCGGCAAGCCACCGGTGATATCCTTGGTCTTGGTCGTTTCTCTCGGAATTTTTGCCAAGGTATCTCCTGGAGACACTGTATCGCCCGAGTCAAGCATTAAGTGGGCCTTTGAAGGTATTAGGTAGGATTTGACGGTCTTCCCGTCTTCCCCCTTTATTTGTATCTGTGGCTGGCGTTTCTCGTCCGGCGAATCGACAATAACCCTCCGGGCCAGACCCGTGACCTCATCCACTTCTTCCTTCATCGTGAGACCTTCAACGATGTCTCTAAAGACAGCGGTACCGCCAAATTCAGTAAGGATTGAGAACGTGAACGGATCCCACTCGAGGAGCTTCTGCCCCGGGTTGATCTTCATGCCATCGCTGACCATCAAGCGAGCGCCATAGATCACTGAGTAGCGCTCCTTTTCGCGCTTACGATCATCGTGAATCAACAGGCTACCGGTCCGGTTCATGACAACCAGCAAGCCTTCCTTGTTCTTGACCGTCTGAATGTTCTGGAACTTAATAGTCCCAGCATTCTTCGATTCGACCGTAGATTCCTCTTCGATCTTCGAAGCAGTACCTCCAATATGGAAGGTTCTCATGGTCAGCTGGGTCCCCGGTTCACCAATTGACTGCGCTGCCAGTACTCCGACAGCCTCACCCAACTCGACCATTTCACCCGCTGCCAGGTTCCGACCGTAACATCGACGGCAAAGTCCTCTCCTGGACTTGCAGGTCAAGACCGACCGAATGACCACCTTATCGATCCCAGCTCCCTGAATTTCGCGAGCGCACTTATCATCGATCTCGTCACTTGCATCGACCAGGGTCTCACCGGTAAACGGATCAATAACCTGCTCGAGCGCGACTCTGCCAACAATGCGGTCACGCAAGTTCTCGATGATCTCGCCCCCCTCAATCAGCGCTGTCATTACAATTCCGTCGAGAGTCTGGCAGTCATCTTCTGAAATAATCACATCCTGCGCAACATCCACCAGTCGTCTCGTCAGGTAGCCGGAATCTGCCGTCTTGAGTGCGGTATCCGCGAGGCCCTTTCGAGCCCCATGAGTGGAGATGAAGTACTGGAGCACCGTAAGCCCTTCCCGAAAATTGGCAGTGATTGGAGTCTCGATGATTTCGCCGGAAGGTTTTGCCATCAGCCCGCGCATACCCGCCAGCTGTCTCATCTGCTGCTTGCTACCTCGGGCTCCGGAATCTGCCATCGTGAAAATTGAGTTCAACTCATCACTCTGACTGTCGTATGCGGACATGCCCTGAAACATCTCGTCCGCGATCTTCTCCGTTACATCCGACCAGATGGCAACGACCTTGTTGTATCGCTCACCGTTAGTAATCGCACCATCATGGTACTGCTGCTCAACATCGATAACCGCTTCCCGTGCCTGCTCGACCAATTCTTCCTTGTTGTCGGGAATGATCAAGTCGTCGATACCGACGGTGAAGCCCGCCTTGGTGGCATAGAAAAAACCAAGTTGCTTCAATTCGTCCAACATCGTCACGGTGGCTTCGTGCCCTAATCGGAGGTAACAGTAATTGACCAGCTGCTGCAACCCCTTCTTCTTCAGCAGGCCATTCACGAAAGGCAGATCCGCAGACAGGGTATCGTTGAAGATCGTCCTGCCCACCGTGGTTTCGACCAACAGGTTCTGAACATCCTGTATGTCGGCATGCATCACATCCTGGTTGTCATACTGGGTAGTGAGATCAATTAGCTTGCCCGTATACCGATAGTATATCGGCGCTAGAAGCTCCACCTCTCCAATTGCGAGAGCCTGATAAATCTCCTTCATGCTGCTGAAGCTTTTGCCCGCGCCCCGGGCCCTCGGACGTTGATTCGTAACGTAATAACAGCCCAAAACAATGTCCTGGGTGGGGACGGTTACCGGCTGACCGTTGGAGGGAGACAGAATGTTACGGGCAGCCAGCATCAGTACCGACGCTTCGATCTGGGACTCCTGTGAAAGCGGTACATGGACTGCCATCTGATCACCATCGAAGTCGGCGTTATAGGCAGTACACACCAAGGGGTGGATTTTGATTGCCTTCCCCTCGACCAGAACGGGCTCAAATGCCTGAATACCCAACCTGTGAAGCGTGGGAGCCCGGTTAAGCATCACCGGGTGTTGCTGGATCACTTCTTCAAGAATATCCCAAACGATTGGCTCGCGGTCTTCCACCATTTCCTTAGCGCCCTTGATGGTAGTCGCATGCCCCTCTCTTTCGAGGCGATGGTAGATGAATGGTTTGAACAGCTCCAGAGCCATGATCTTGGGCAACCCGCACTGATGCAGCTTTAGATCAGGACCGACGACGATCACCGAACGGCCCGAATAGTCCACGCGCTTACCGAGGAGGTTCTGTCGGAATCTACCCTGCTTTCCTTTCAGAGCATCCGAAAGTGATTTTAGAGGACGGTTCTTAACACCTCGCAAGACGCGTCCGCGCCTGCCGTTATCAAACAAGGCATCCACCGCTTCCTGAAGCATTCGCTTTTCATTACGAATAATCACTTCAGGTGCTCGAAGCTCCACCAGCTTCTTCAGTCGGTTGTTCCGATTGATGACACGCCGATACAGATCGTTGAGATCAGACGTCGCGAAACGGCCTCCATCCAACGGTACCAACGGCCTCAACTCCGGAGGAATCACAGGAACCACATCCAGAATCATCCACTCGGGTTTGTTTCCCGACTTTCGGAAGGCGTCAACAACTCTCAATCGCTTTGCAAACTTGAGCCGTTTCAACTGAGAAGTCTCGTTCTTCATTCTGAAGCGCAGATCAATCGCCAGCGCTTCAATATCGGACCGCTTCAGCAACTCCATAATTGCCTCGGCGCCCATTCCCGCATCAAACTGGGCTGGAAACTCAGCCAGAAGCGCCCGGTATCGTTCTTCTGTGAGGAGCTCTCCTTCCTTAATCGGAGCTTCGCCTGGATCGACAACTACGTAGGCTTCGAAATAAAGAATCCTCTCCAAGTCCCGCAGCGAAAGATCCAGCAGATGTCCGATACGGCTGGGAAGGCCTTTAAAAAACCAGACGTGCGAGCAGGGGCTCGCCAACTCAATATGGCCCATTCTCTCTCTTCGGACCTTGGACAGAGTCACTTCGACACCGCACTTATCGCAAATCACACCACGGTGTTTCATTCGCTTGTACTTCCCGCACAAGCATTCCCAATCCGTTACCGGGCCGAAGATCCGAGCGCAAAACAGTCCGTCTCGCTCTGGCTTGAAGGTCCGATAGTTGATCGTTTCCGGCTTGGTAACCTCACCGCTCGACCACGATCGGATCTTCTCAGATGAAGCCAATCCAATCCGAATTGCCTCGAAATTCTTTAACAGTTGGCTCTGCTCAATTTGATCGCGAAACATTCTCAAGGTTCTAGACCTCCTAGCCACGGAGTGGCTGAATCAAGGACTATTGAGTCTCTTCAGTGGCTTTCACGTCTACCGCCACTACATCAGTATCCAAATCGACACCACCGAGCGCGGCTTCGGCTTGCTCCAGAAGCTCGGTATCGGGTCGCACTTTCTTCTTGGGCTTCTCCATCAACTCAACATCCAGCGCAAGAGACTGAAGTTCTCTGATCAAGACGTTAAATGATTCGGGGATTCCCGGGCTGTAAGATGATTCACCCTTGACGATCGCCTCATAGATCTTGGCCCGGCCCTGCACGTCATCGGACTTCGCCGTCAACAACTCCTGCAGGATATTCGCTGCTCCGTAGGCTTCCAGAGCCCAAACCTCCATCTCTCCGAAGCGTTGTCCTCCGAACTGTGCCTTGCCGCCCAGAGGTTGCTGAGTGATCAAGCTGTAAGGGCCAATAGAACGGGCATGGATTTTGTCATCGACCATGTGGCTCAGTTTGTTCATATAGATGTAGCCAACCGTTACTTCCTGGTCGAAAGGTTCCCCACTCATACCGTCAACAAGCGCCGCTTTACCACTCGATGGCAGGCCGGCTAATTCCAGCTGTTCCTTCACTTCCGGTTCAGTCGCACCATCAAATACAGGTGTCGCGAAATGGACACCCAGCACCTTCGCCGCCCAGCCAAGATGCGTCTCCAAGACCTGCCCAACGTTCATTCGGGAGGGTACGCCCAGAGGATTCAAGACGATCTCAACTGGGGTTCCGTCAGGCAGGTAAGGCATGTCCTCTTCAGGCAGGATGCGTGAAATCACTCCCTTGTTGCCGTGACGCCCAGCCATCTTATCCCCAACCGCGACCTTCCGTTTCATGGCGATGTAAACCTTCACCATCTTGATCACGCCCGGAGGCAACTCATCGCCCTTCTCGATTCTTTCGACACGTTCGTCGTGCTGTTGGTGCAGAATTTCTATCTGGTTTTCGATCTTCTCAACGGTTGCTCGGACACTCGCATTCGCATCTTCGTTCTCAACCTCGACACCCGTCAACTCCTGATGCGAGAGCTTATCCAGCGTCGTACGTTTCAGGATTCCGCCCATCTTCGCGAGTACCTTACCGGCAACATCCACCAGTTTCGCCTTCAGCTTCTCATTAAGGAGACAGGATATAAATCGATCCCGGCCTTCCTCATAGATGATGCGGATCTCATCATTGAGGTCTTTCTCAAGTCGGCTAATCTCGTCCGCTTCGATCTCAAGAGTCCGGGAGTCCTTCTCAACCCCACGTCTCGTGAACACCTTTACGTTGACAACCGTTCCTTCGACTCCCGGAGATGCATAAAGTGATGCATCCTTCACCTCGCCGGCTTTCTCTCCGAAAATGGCCCTCAGCAACTTCTCCTCAGGTGTCAGTTGAGTTTCACCCTTTGGAGTGACTTTGCCGACGATGATGTCGGTTTGTTTCACTTTGGCACCGATTCGAATAATCCCGCTTTCATCCAGATCAGCAAGGATTGATTCGCTTACATTCGGGATGTCCCGAGTGATGTCTTCAGGTCCCAACTTGGTGTCTCGAGCCTCGATCTCCAGTTCTTCGATGTGAATGGACGTATATACATCATCCTTGACCAGCCTCTCACTGACGAGGATGGCATCCTCGAAGTTGTAACCGCGCCACGGCATGAAGGCGACTAAGACGTTCCGGCCCAACGCCAACTCGCCCATCTCAGTGCACGGCCCATCAGCCAGGACCTGGTCTCTATTGACTCGTTCGCCCTCTCGAACCAACGGCTTCTGAGTAATAGAAGTATTCTGATTCGAGCGCTCGAACTTCGTCAGCTTGTAGATGTCCACCCCAGCGTCGCGAGTTTGTTCTCCTTCTGCCGAAATCGCCCTGACAATGATCCTCTCTCCATCGACAGTTTCGACAACCCCGTCACGCTCGCAGAGGATCACGGCGCCGGAATCCTTGGCAGCTTTGTACTCCATGCCCGTTCCCACGAAGGGAGCCTCTGCTTGGACCAGAGGTACGGCTTGCCTCTGCATATTGGATCCCATCAAAGCGCGATTTGCGTCGTCATTTTCGAGGAATGGAATGAGGCTGGCAGCAACACTCACCAACTGCTTCGGACTGACGTCAACGTACTCAATCTTCTCTTTCTCGACAAGATGAGTGTTCCCTGCATGGCGGGCCGTTACTCGATCTCTAACGATTCTCTGGTTCTCATCGAGCTCGATATTCGCCTGGGCGATGTAATGTTTGTCTCCCTTCCAGGCATCCAAATAGATGGCATGTGGCACGGCCTTCGCAGCCTTTCCACCCTTCTTATCGACCCTGGAGTTCTCCTTCTCAACCTCGTCCCGGGCGTAGACCTTTCCCACTTTGAGACCGGTGCCCCCTTTGTCCTTGATCTCATATTGGTCCACAACCCGCCCATCTCTGACTTGTCGATACGGAGATTCGATAAAGCCAAACTTGTCAATCCTGGCATAACAGCTTAACGAGGATATTAAACCGATATTGGGACCTTCCGGCGTCTCGATGGGGCAAATCCTCCCATAATGGGAAGGATGGACATCGCGCACCTCGAAACCGGCCCGTTCACGGCTTAATCCACCCGGGCCTAGAGCCGAAAGCCGTCGTTTGTGAGTGATCTCTGAAAGTGGGTTCGTCTGATCCATGAACTGGGAGAGCTGGCTGCTGCCAAAGAACTCTCGAATCGATGCCATAACAGGCTTGGTGTTGATCAGATCCCTTGGCATCGCAGTCTGAATCTCTTGGTGAACGGACATCTTTTCCTTAATGGCCCGCTCCATTCGGACAAGTCCGATTCTGAACTGATTCTCCAGGAGTTCTCCAACAGCTCGCACTCTTCGATTACCGAGATGGTCGATATCGTCAATAAAACCCTTGTTGTTCTGCAGTTTCAGGAGATAGGAAATCACCTCTACGAAATCTTCTTCGCTCAGTATCCGCTCTTTTGACGCATTCCCAGGCTCCAGCTTGATGTTGAATTTGTGTCTTCCCACCTCTGATAAGTCGTATTTGCGAGATTCAAAGAACATCCCGTTAAACAGGGCATTCGCCGTGTCGAGCGTCGGTGGATCCCCGGGGCGCTGCTTGCGATAGATCTCAATCCGCGCATCATCAGTAGTCTTAACCGTATCCTTGGCGAGGGTATTCGATAAGGTTGCACCAACGACGTCTCGTTCCGGAAAGAACACAGCGAACTCGTCGGTTCCGGCTTCGATCAAACTGTTGACCATAGAAGGGGTCACGCGGACATTTGATTCGCATAGAATCTCGCCTGACTCGGGATCAACCGTCTCAACAACGGACATGGCATCCTGAAGATCTTCCGCTCCAATCTCAACTTCCAGCAGCTTCACCTTCTTCATGGTGTTGAAAGCTGTCTTCGGGACCTTTCGGCCGGCTGGGACAATCGGACCGTCCTTTTTTGAGGGACTCTCTATGTCCTTGCTGAGCCGAGTTCCAATGATGTTCTCGTCAACAACCCAGTAGATCTTCTTGTCTTTGATCTTGATCGTTGACGTGGAGTAGAACTTCTCCAGAATATCCTGATCAGTGCCCAACCCAAGAGCACGAAGAAACACCGATCCCAAGAGCTTTCGCTTCCGGTCGATTCGAACGTAAAGGAGGTTCTTCTTCAAGTCATACTCGAACTCAACCCAGGATCCTCGGTAAGGAATAATCTTCCCGAGAAAGTAGTTCCTCTGGGCGTTGGACTCAAAGAACACACCAGGCGAGCGATGCAGTTGGCTGACAATGACTCGTTCCGTACCATTGATAATGAAGAGACCGTTATCGGTCATCTTTGGGATGTCGCCGAAGTAGACCGACTCCTCCTTGATGTCCCGAATCGACCGCTCGTCCGTTTCCGGGTCCTTGTCCCAAACCGTAAGATTGATTTTTACTTTGAGCGGTACCGCATAGGTCATTCCCCGCTCTTTACACTCATCAATCGTGTACTTGGGTTCCCCCACGTCGTACTCGATATAGTCCAGAGAGCAAGTGTCCCTGAAATCTCTTATAGGAAACACCGACTTCAGCACCGCCTGAAGTCCAATATTAGTGCGCTCGGAAAGCTCCAGCGCATCCTGCAGAAACCTCCGGTAGGATGCCTTCTGAACATCCAGCAAATCGGGGATGGGATACATTGACTTGATCTTAGAAAAGTCAACTCTTTCCCTATAAACGTTGCTAATGAATTCCGACATGCCTGAACGCTCCCTTTCGTTGTAGGTAGTTCAAGAAACAGCCGCAAAGGCCTTCCGGCGGGCGAACCCTTCCGATACTTGATGCCCGATCAATCGCAGAGGCGAGATCTGCCTCCACACGTCAACGACACCAACTCTCAAGTCAGCTCGTACCAGCAAACTCTGATGGGTCTGGACAGCAATCGCCGGCACCAGTGAGACGCCCCTCCATAATTGCTCAGCACCATGCAACAGGACCACCCTATGGACGAATTAATCGACACCCTGGGGTCGATATCGCAAAGAGGAGAGTATGGATCCCTGTTTGGGTGGCTCTTATCTGAGCAGAAAACATTGACGAATTAGGCCTTGTAGTATCGGCTGCCTAAAAAAGAAGAGAAGGGAAGACACTCCTTCCCTTCCGTACTAAGACAGAGAATACTTAAATCACCACGCTCGGCTGAGCCTAACACACGACCGAGCCGAGTACAAGTCAACAATCTGGACTTGGTTCTACTTAATTTCAATAGTTGCGCCAGCGTCTTCAAACTTCTTCTTAACTTCCTCAGCTTCCCCCTTGGTGACTCCCTCTTTAATCGCTTTCGGCGCACTCTCAACAAGATCTTTGGCTTCCTTAAGTCCCAAACTGGTTACTTCACGGACAGCCTTGATGACATTGATCTTCTTGTCACCAAAAGAGGTGAGAACCACATCAAACTCGGTCTGCTCCTCTTCGGCCGCTGCCGCCGCTCCTCCCGGAGCACCCGGCACAACCATCGGGGCAGCAGCAGCGGCACTTACCCCAAATTTTTCCTCCAGGTCCTTCACCAGATCATTAATCTCCAGGATCGAAGCGTTTTCAATCCATCCCATAACATCTTCACGACTTACTGCCATCTTTTGTACTCCTTAACTCCTAATAGAGAATTGCAAATCGAAATCTATTTCTTGCCTTCAAGCTGACCCAAGACAACTGCCAAATCCCTCACGGGAGACTGCAGCGCGGTTACCAACCGTGTCAGAGGAGCGTTCAACAGGAACAGCAGCTTTGACAAGAGTTCGTCTCGAGAAGGCAAGTCCGCAAGCTCGGTAACCTGCCCTTCAGAAAGGATCTTTCCGTCAAGTACGCCAACCTTGAAACCCACCCCCTCCTGCGCCTTGACGAAGTCACGCAGGATCTTGGCCAATGCGACCGGGTCTTCAGCAGTAAAGGCGATGGCTGTAGGGCCCGTAAAGTGCTCCTTGATCGAATCGACCGGAGTACCTTCGGCAGCCCTCAAGGCCAACGTATTCTTCACGACCGCATACCCGCCCTGGCTTTCTCGAACACGGTCACGCAGATCAGTAATCTCAGGAACCGTTACACCTTTGAAGTTGAGTAGGATCACGCTCCCACTCTCCGCAAAAGTCTTATGCAAACTCTCAATGACTTCGGTCTTTTCGGCCCTATTCATTTCAAGCCCCTACTTTGCAGCCAGTTGATTGACATCGACCCTGATCCCGGGACCCATCGTGGACGAAACAGTTACCGCACGTACGTAACGACCTTTTGCAGCAGCAGGCCTCGCCCTAACCACCGCGTCGATCAAACTCTGAGCGTTCTGCACCAGATGATCCTTCGGAAACGAAGACTTACCGAACGGAGCGTGGATCACACCGTTCTTGTCGACTCTGAATTCAACCTTACCGGCCTTGATTTCCTTGATAGCCTCGACAACCTTAAACGTAACCGTCCCCACCTTAGGGTTCGGCATGAGCCCTCTGGGCCCAAGAATGCGTCCCAACTTCCCAACCAGCTTCATCATGTCGGGAGTGGCGATGACAGCATCGAAGTCGGTCCAGCCACCTTTTATCTTCTCTACCACGTCCTCGCCACCGGAAAACTCAGCACCTGCTTCTTCAGCCTCTTTCACTTTCTCACCGGAAGCAATGACGCAAATTCTAATTTCTTTTCCAAGCCCATTCGGCAAGACGACCGTCCCGCGAACCATTTGATCCGCATGCTTCGGATCGACACCCAGATTTAGCACGATCTCGGCAGTCTCATCGAATTGCGCAAACTTAACCTTCTGAAGCAACTCAACAGCGTCCTCCAGCAAGTACTCCTTACGCTCGACCGCTTCCCTGGACTTCGAGTATTTCTTCCCAGCCATATCTAACTAGCCTTTAACTTCAAGCCCCATACTTCGGGCGGTACCCATAATGATCCTTTTCGCCTGTTCCACATCAGTGGTGTTTAAATCAGGCATCTTGGTTCTCGCTATCTCCTCGACCTGCTTCATCTCGACGACCGCCACCTTCTCCTTGTTCGGCTCCGCAGAACCTTTGGCAATCCCCGCGGCTTTCTTAAGCAGAATGGCGGCAGGAGGGGTCTTGGTAATGAAGGAATAACTTCTATCCTGGTAAACCGTAATAACAGCCGGGATTATTAGACCTTCCTGCCCCTGAGTCTTGGCGTTGAAAGCCTTACAAAAATCCATAATGTTAACGCCGTGCTGACCGAGAGCCGGCCCAACTGGTGGAGCAGGAGTTGCTTTCCCAGCAGGAATCTGCAGCTTTATCAGTCCGATAACCTTCTTTGCCATGATTTCACCTAAGCTCCAGCGGATCGCGTATGACCAATGTCAACCGCCGACCCCAAATAAATGCCAGTCTATTGGCTCAACCCTCACTAAACCTTTTCTACCTGCACAAACTCCAGTTCAACCGGCGTCGCACGCCCAAAGATCGTTACCATCACCTTGAGGGTACTGCGTTCAAGATTGACGTCCTCCACGACGCCCGAAAAATTCGAAAAAGGACCATCAATGATCTTGACCGTCTCCCCCTTCTCAAACACGAACTTTGGTTTTGGCTTTTCACCGATACTCGATACCCGGTGGACAACTTCATTGACCTCTTCTTCCGTAAGCGGAGTCGGCGTATTACCCTGACTCACAAACCCGCTTACCTTGGGGGTATTTCGCACCAGGTGCCAGGTTTCGTCATCTAAGTTCATCTCCACCAGGATATAGCCCGGGAAGAACAGTTTCGAAGTCACCACCTTCTTCCCGCCCTTCATTTCGACCACATCCTCGGTCGGGATCAATATCTGCCCGATCTTCTCCTGGAGGTCGAAAACCTGGACTCGACTCATCAACCCTTCGGCAACTTTACGTTCGTAGCCGGAGTAGGTATGGATGATGTACCATTTCTTGCCCGACGATTTGTCGGCAGAGTTCTCAGTAATGGCCCTTCTCCTTATTTAATCCTTCTTTTGATTCGGTTGATCGTTATCGGGTTACAGGAAAAACTTAATGATTTTTTGCACCGCGACCTGGAGTATTGAATCGACAAAGAATAGATAGAAACCGAAGAAGAACACAGCCACGATGACAACGATTGTCGTCCCGTAGACTTCCTTCTTACTCGGCCACGTGACCTTCTTCATCTCCGACCTCACATCAGCAATGAATGCGGAGGTCCTACCCGGTAGACTTCTAAGCTTCTCTAACATGGGAATCGTAATTTACCAATTAAGGAGAGTGGCAGGCCAGGAGGGACTTGAACCCCCAACTCCCGGTTTTGGAGACCGGTGCTCTGCCAATTGAGCTACTGGCCTATCCTACTACCCAAACCCTTATTCGAGGATATCGGCAATGGTTCCGGCTCCAACCGTTCGGCCACCTTCGCGAATTGCAAAACGCAGCCCTTTCTCCATCGCAATCGGGGTGATCAACGTGACTTCCAAGCCCACGTTGTCTCCCGGCATCACCATCT
>JAUWTT010000073.1 GCA_030614585.1 Acidobacteriota bacterium | reverse complement strand
CAAGAATGATGTGGCCATCAAGAAACCAAACCTACCTACACCGGGATCGTGTCTCATGGACGTTTTAGACTCCATTGTTGAAATTAGCCTCACTAACAACCTCTAAAAAACAAGGCTATTGTCACTTTCGCCCCTACTCTAGCGCATCTTTCGCCTCATAAAGGTACGCCGCGTCACAAAGTCGATTCACTTTTCCGTCGTGAACGGCGTATTGGCGACCGCTGTACATGGAGACGCCTGCAAACTCTCCCTTCTTGTTGATCACATAGAACAGCAGGTGGAAGTTCGGGCGGCCTGCTTCATCTTTCAGATACGGTTCAACGGTGTTCTCGCTAATCCTTTTCAGGACCCGCAGACCCGCCTCTTCTGGTGATAACCCCTGCCGCATGAACTCGACGACCATGAAACTGGCACACGCCTTGAGATGAGCCTCACCTCTTCCCGTGCTCCCGCAGGCACCCACATCATCGTCCACATACAGCCCGGCCCCAATGATGGGAGAATCTCCGACTCGGCCCGGAATCTTGAATGAAAGTCCGCTGGTCGTTGTTACCCCTGAAATGTCTCCCTTTTCATTGACAGCATTGCAGTTAATGGTCCCGTGATACTTCAGGACCTTCTTTAGATTCACCCTTCCTTCATCCGCCAATGAACCGGAAACCCGGTCTTCCGGGTTTATCCAGTCGTCGTCCGGGTTCAACTGGCTCTTCCACTTCAGCCAGATCTCCCTGGCTTCATCCGTGAGAAGATCCTCGTTCCGGAATCCCATAGCCAACGCGAACTTTTGGGCCCCCTCACCTACTAGCAGCACATGATCAGTCCGTTCCATTACCAGTTTGGCCACTCGGGACGGTGTCTTTATCCCTTCCAGAGCCGCTACGGAACCGGCTCCACGTGTTGGGCCATGCATCACGGAGGCGTCCAACTGAACCACACCGAGTTCGTTGGGAAGCCCACCGTACCCCACCGACCGGTCATTGGGATCTTCTTCGACCAGGTTCACGCCGGCCACCACGGCATCAAGGGTGTCCTCGCCGCGACGTATTATTTCCATCGCTTTTTGCGTTGCCTTAAGCCCGTTAGCACTTGAAATAACAACTGGTAGAGCCCTGGATTCCGCGGCCTTGAGGGAGCCTACTGCGGACAGACCCGTCACCGAAGTCTTCACAAATTCCCTGCGATTCATCTGTTCTCCTTGCTAGTTGAGGCCATCGACGCCGGTCGCATGCACACTTACACCAACTCCCAGGATGGCAAGGAACATATCACCGCCATCTGACCCGGCCTAAGACTCTCGCAGGCACCCCTTAACAAACATGGCATTAGGCTCAATCACTGGGTATGGGCAAAGGCAAAAGCGTGGAGAAAAGCAGGCGAGAACGCACCTCAACGGCGCCAGGAGTCCGTCACCTGGACCTCAGTACGTTTGCGGCCTTAAGCTCAGAACCGAAGCTCGACAACCTTCTCGTATAATGGTCCGCGTGGAAGATCCATCGAACCTATCATACTCGGGCATCTCCTACGGGCAGGCACTCTCCAGGTCGGGAGCCTTCCAGCTGGTTTCGAGGTTCTCCCCAAGCGAGGATCAAGCAGCAGCGATCACTGAGCTCGTTGAAGGCCTGAAAAAAGGCAGGAAAGACCAAGTGCTCCTGGGCGTCACTGGGTCCGGCAAGACATTTACGATGGCCAAGTTGATTGCCGAAGTGAATCGACCTACGCTCGTACTCAGCCACAACAAAACGCTGGCGGCTCAACTCTACCAGGAGTTCAATAACTTCTTTCCAAACAACGCTGTCGAGTAATTCGTGAGCTACTACGATTACTACCAGCCCGAAGCTTATATCGCATCCACGGACACCTACATCGAAAAGGAAGCCACCATCAACGATGAAATCGATCGAATGCGGCACTCGGCGACACGATCCCTTTTCGAACGGCGCGACTGCATCATCGTTTGCAGTGTCAGCTGCATTTACGGTTTGGGATCCCCGGAAGCTTATTACGGAATGCTCCTAATGCTCGAAAAGGGCCAGCACATCAGCAGGCGCGAGATCTTGAGACGACTTATTGAGCTCCAGTTCGAAAGGAACGACTTTGGACTTGAACGAGGAACTTTCAGAGTCCGAGGCGATGTCATCGAGATTGTCCTCTCGTACGAAGACTACGGACTCAGGATCGAGCTCTTTGGTGACGAAATAGAGGCCCTTTCCCACTTCGACGTGATCACCGGAAGAACTCTGAAAAGACACGAACGGGTTCCGATTTATCCTCGAAGCCACTACGTAATTCCAAAGGAACAGTGGAACGGTGCGGTCGAAAGCATTCGCCGGGAACTCCAGCAGCTGGAATCGCAACTTGAGTCCGAAGGTCGATCCCTCGAGTTGGAACGTATCCATCAGAGAACCATGTTTGATCTGGAGATGATCAAGGCCATGGGTTACTGCCGTGGGATTGAGAACTATTCACGGCACCTGACGGGACGCCGGCCGGGAGAAGCGCCTCCTACCTTGATGGACTACTTGCCTTCCGATTCACTGCTTGTCATCGATGAGAGCCACGTTACCCTCCCTCAAGTCAGGGGAATGTACAAGGGAGATCGATCGCGGAAGCTCAACCTCGTGAACTACGGCTTTCGTCTTCCATCCGCCCTCGATAACAGGCCCTTGAACTTTCAAGAGTTTGAGGAAAGGCGACCGCAGACACTCTTTGTTTCAGCCACTCCCAGAGCTTTTGAGCTGGAACTTTGCGGCGGCGAAATTGTTGAACAGATCATCCGACCAACGGGACTCATGGACCCTCTCATCGATGTTCGCCCGGTTGAAAACCAGATCGATGATCTACTGGAAGAGATCCGACAGCGTGTTTCTGCAGGAGAGCGGACCCTGGTGGCTACTTTGACCAAGAGGATGGCCGAAGAATTGACCGAGTACTACACCGAAGTTGGTGTCCTCGTGAGGTATCTTCATTCGGAAATTGAGACCCTGGAACGGATCAGGATTCTGAGGGACCTGAGGCTGGGAAGGTTCGATGTGCTGGTCGGCGTGAACCTGCTCAGAGAAGGCCTTGACCTGCCAGAGGTTTCACTTGTCGCGATCCTCGATGCGGACAAGGAAGGTTTTTTACGCAGCGATACATCACTGATCCAAATGGCTGGACGTGCCGCTAGAAACCTGAACGGAATGGTCATCTTTTACGCAGATACCATAACCGGTTCAATGAACAGGGCGATTGATGAGACCAATCGGCGGAGAAAAATACAAGAGGCATACAACCGCGCTAACGGGATCACTCCTCAGACGATCCTGAAGCCTGTCGACGCCTTGCTGTTGGAGATGACCCAACTCGATTACTACGATTTACCCGCCGTTGCAGAGGACATCGAGGAGTATCAGTCGAGCGCCGAAATTGAATCCGAGGTCAAGAGACTACAAAGTCGGATGAAATCTGCGGCGGAGAAATTTGAGTTTGAAAAGGCGGCAAAGTATAGGGACCAGATTCAGAAACTCCAGAAAATCCAGCTGGAGCTAGGGGGAGACCCAGATGCAGATTGAACCGGCACAACGACTTGAAGGTGCGATTGAGGTTCCCGGAGACAAGTCCATCTCACATCGTTACGGGATTTTGGGCGCAATGGCGACCGGGCATACGAGCATTACAGGTTTTTCCACCAGTAAAGACTGCTGGTCCACCCTGGCCTGCGTCGAGCGCCTTGGCTGCTCCGTACGAAAGGTCGGCGATGACGTCGAAATCGAGAGCGACGGTTGGCGGGCAGTCAAATCGCCTGAGCAGTCCCTCGATGCAGGGAACAGCGGGACGACGATCCGCCTTTTGTCGGCTCTGCTTTCGTCAGCATCAATCAAGACAACAATCGCTGGTGACGAATCTCTCAACCGCCGTCCCATGGCTCGTATAGTGGAACCTCTGACCCGAATGGGTGCCAGAATCGTGGCTCGTGATGGCAAATTTCCACCCTTGGCTATCGATGGAACTCAGTTAGCTCCGATCTGCTATGAGCTTCCGGTGGCCAGCGCCCAAGTCAAATCTTGTGTCCTTCTGGCCGGCCTGACCGCAAGCGGCAAGACCACAGTTATCGAGAAAACGCAGAGTCGGGATCACACGGAGAGAGTCCTTCCGGTTTTCGGGGTTCGTTTCGAAAAAGTCGGGACAGAACTCTCTGTTTGGGGTCCCTCCGAACCCAGGGGTACACAGGTTCATGTACCGGGAGACATCTCCTCCGCCATCTACTTTATTGTCGCCGCTCTTCTGATTCCAGGTTCGCAACTTCGGATCAATAACCTCGGAGTCAACCCAACGAGATCAGGGTTGCTGACTTTGCTGCGGAACTCTGGAGCCCGAATCAGTCTGGAAAACCAAAGGGAAGTATCGTCGGAACCTTGGGCAGACGTTACTGTTCGATACGATGCGAGTTTTCTCGAGAACTTTCCTGAGAGGATCGAAGGCAGTTGGATACCCAACCTCATCGACGAAATCCCAATTCTGGCCGTCCTCGGAACTCGCCTCAAGAATGGCCTTCAGATTGGAGACGCTGCTGAACTAAGACACAAAGAGTCGGACCGAATCCAATCCATAGTCCAGAATCTCAGCGCGTTGGGTATCGAAATCGAGGAGTACCCAGACGGGTTCGCTATCCCACCAGGACAGCAATTGCGAGGGGGGACAATCCGCACGTTTGGCGATCACCGTATCGCCATGTCCTTCGCTATTGCCGGACTCATTTCACAGGACGGGATCGAAATCGACGAACCCGCTTGTGCCGACATCTCGTTCCCCGGCTTCTTCGATCTGCTTAATCTGGTGAGCAGGACGGCCTCTCCATCTTGATGATCCAGCCAGTCCTTTACTTTCGCAGCGTATTGAACCCGACACACGACATGGCTCTAAGAAGGTAAAATCGAGTAGTCCCTACTCTGACTGCAGTGCTCTCCTTAGCGGAATCAACTAGTTTTCGGAGGGCTTTGCTAGAATCATTGCGGATTAGTATGAGAAGTCGAAAGTTGCTGGTTCTGGGAATCGCGGTCTTCATAACTCTGGCATGGAGTGCATCGGCGCAAAACAAGTCGTTTTCGCTTGATGAGGTCTCGGCAACATTCCCTTCAAAGGAATTCTCACGAGAGATTGAGTTCTGGAAGAACGTTTTTGCCAAATACGGTTCGAAAGAAGTCATCTTTCACGACACCAAAGACCTCAGACTGATCTTTCATGTGGAGACTTTCCAAAAAGAAATTAAGGGCAACTCGGCAGAAGCCAAGCGGCAACGCAGGCTGTTGAAGAAGAAAGCCAAGGAAATTCAGGCCCTTTTTGATGAGATCCGCCTGAACGGACCCCAGTCGGCTCGACTGGATCAGAGACACCGGAAAATAATAGGAACTCTTCAGGAGGCCGGATATCAAATTACGCCCAAGCTACTCCGCCGGTTGAAAGGTGATCTTCGGTTTCAGCGCGGAGTCAGGGACAAGTTCCGGGAAGGCTTGATCCGGTCCGGCCGGTACGAAGACAGGATTATCGAAACTTTCAAAGCGCTTGGGCTCCCTCCTGAGCTCGCCGTTCTTCCTCACGTGGAGTCCTCGTTTGATTACAACGCCTATTCAAAAGCTGGAGCGGCAGGTATCTGGCAATTTACTAAAGGCACTGGCCGCTACTATTTGAAGATTAATCGGTACATCGATGAGAGGTTGGACCCTATTCGCGCCACCGATGCTGCGGCGCGGCTCTTCAGAGACAACTATGCGGCTCTCGGTAGCTGGCCCCTTACGGTGACCAGCTACAATCACGGAAAGAATGGGATGCTGCGAGCGAAGCGGAAGTATGGTGATGACTTCCGCAAGATCGCCGACAATTACAAATCAAAGTACTTCGGATTTGCGAGCAGAAACTTCTATGCGGAATTCCTGGCGGCTCTTGAGGTGTCGAGGAACTACGAAGCCTATTTCGGTCCCCTTCAAATCGATCCACCACTCGAATATGAAACGATCTTCCTGAAACGGGCTTATGATTCAAGCTATCTGACGACGGTACCAGGCCTCAGCAGGGAGGTTCTGAGAGAGTACAACCCCCACCTGCGCCGAATCCTGGCATCTGGACGGGGCCGTGTAATCCCCTCGGGAGTGGAGGTTCGCGTTCCAATTGGGCAACGTGAAGCAGTCGAGACAGTTCTGGCGAGTGCGAAGGCCGCATCTGGAGAGGTAATGGTCGCAGCTGACGGCTCAACCCGCTATCGAGTTCAGCTTGGAGATGCATTGGGTTCGATTGCATCTCAGTTCGGAACTACACCCGGCCGGCTGCAGAGATTAAACGGACTCTCAAATCCCAACCGGATTTATCCAGGGCAGACCCTGATTGTTTCCCAGGGGACCGGGAAACCTCCTGCCAAAGCGACTCCGGCGGCCGCATCCTCTTCTGCACCGAAGGTCGCCGAAGCTTCCCAGACGTACACAGTGCGTCGTGGGGATAACTTAACCTCGATCAGCAAGAAGTTCCGTATCGCAGTTGTGGACCTTAAGCGAGCCAACGGAATTTCAAATGCTAACCGGATTTATCCAGGACAGACCCTGCTTGTTTCCCAGGGAACCGGGAAACCTTCTGTAAAAGCAACTCCGGCAGCCACATCCTCTTCTGCATCGAAGGTTGCCGAAGCCTCCAGGAAGACCGAAGCTCCCCAGACGTATACGGTGCGTCGTGGGGATAACTTAACCTCGATCAGCAAGAAGTTCCGTATTGCAGTTGTGGACCTTAAGCGAGCCAACGGAATTTCCAACCCCAATAGGATTTACCCTGGAATGAAGCTGAAGATTCCGGGAACAGATCCCCCCACGCATTACGTTGTCAAACGGGGTGACACGCTCGCTACGATCGCCCAGAAATTCGGGAGTTCCATCCACGACATCCAGAATGCCAACGGCATCCGAAATCCCCACCACATCCAGAGGGGACAGGCACTGCTGATTCCCTGACGTAAAGTCGTCAAAGTCGTCCTGGGTCTTGGGTCTTGAGTCTTGGGGTCTCGAGTTCGCACATCTCACTTCGCACTTCTCAAGACTCAGGGGCCTGTTGCTCAAACCGGAAAAGCGAAAGTTCGAAGTTTGAAACGCGAGATCCGTACTTCGCAAATCGCACCCCGATGACCGATGACCGATGACGAGCACGAATCAGCCTACCCAAGACTCAAGCCCCAATACTCCAATACTCAAAGCCCCCAAGACTCCACTACTCCAAGACCCCAAGACTCCAAGACCCCAAGACCCAATCCTGAAAGCCTCCACTCCGGATTCTCACCCCTGCTCAGATTCTCTCTTCAACAGCACTCGCAGATTCAAATCTAAGGCCGTCCGATCCAGCATCCTTGTCGATATGAAGGGTCTGTCCATCACGAACCCGGCCTTCCAAGAGCATCCGAGCCAGAGGAGTCTCGATCTCCTTCTGGATGGCACGTTTCAACGGGCGGGCGCCATACGAAGAATCGTATCCAACACGGACCAGATGCTCGAGCGCCTGGCGAGACAACTCAAAGTCGATCCGACGCTCGGATAGTCTACCTCTGAGATTCCGAAGCTGAATCCGTGCGATCGCCATGAGGTGTTCCTCGGTAAGGGAGTGGAAGACAATCACATCATCGACTCGATTCAGAAACTCCGGTCTGAAATGGCGACGCAATTCTCCCAGGACCGTCGCCTTCATCGCATCATATTCCCGACCTTCGAATGCGCCCTGACACTCGAGTATCTGGGAGCTGCCCAGGTTGGAAGTCATAATCAGAATCGTGTTCTTGAAGTCTACTGTTCTGCCTTGTCCATCGGTGAGCCTTCCCTCGTCAAGGATTTGAAGCATCGTGTTGAAAACATCGAAGTGTGCCTTCTCAATCTCATCAAAGAGAATGACCGAAAAGGGCCTCCGGCGAACCGCTTCGGTCAACTGCCCGCCCTCTTCGTAGCCAACATAGCCTGGAGGTGCACCAATGAGTCTGGCTACAGCGTGTTTCTCCTGAAACTCCGACATATCAATTTGGATCAGAGCTTTCTCGTCGTCGAACAGACGTTCAGCAAGTGCTCTCGCCAGCTCAGTCTTCCCTACCCCGGTCGGGCCCAGAAAGATGAAGCTACCAATCGGCCGGTTGGGGTCCTTCAGTCCTGAACGAGCCCGAAGAACGGCCTCAGCCACCGCGGCCACAGCGTCATTCTGGCCAACCACCCGGGCATGAAGATCGTCTTACAAGTGAAGCAGCTTCTCCAATTCGCCCTCAAGTAGCTTCGAAACAGGAATGCCGGTCCATCGATTGACAACCTCGGCCACGTCTTCCTCACTCACTTCTTCTTTGAGCAGCTGCCCCTCAGTTTCCTGCGGGCTGGCCTCACCCTCTTTCAAACTCTTCTCCAGCTGTGCCAGTTTGCCGTAACGAAGCTCGGCAACACGGTTGAGATCGTAGGCTCTTTCAGCCTGCTCGATCTCAATCTTGGTCTTCTCAATCTCCTCGCGAAGATCCCTTTGGTCCTGGACAGTCTTCTTTTCAGCAAGCCATTGCGCTTTCAAAGCTCCCGATCGTTCACCTGTCTCAGCCAATTCCTTGTCAAGTCTCTTGAGTCTTTCCTTCGAAGCAGGGTCCTTTTCCTTTTTCAGCGCCTGTCGCTCAATTTCCACCTGCATGATTCGCCGTTCGAGTTCATCGATTTCGGTTGGCATTGAGTCGATTTCCATTCTCAGTTTGGCTGCAGCTTCATCAACGAGATCTATCGCTTTGTCCGGGAGGAACCGATCCGAGATGTAGCGATTCGACATGACCGCCGCAGCAACCAGAGCAGAGTCCTTGATCCTGACCCCATGATGAACTTCGTATCGCTCTTTCAGGCCCCTAAGAATCGAAATCGTGTCCTCTACATTAGGTTCCCTGACGACGACTGTCTGAAATCGCCTCTCGAGCGCCTTATCCTTCTCAATGAACTTCCTGTATTCATCAAGAGTCGTGGCACCGATACAGTGCAGCTCGCCCCGGGCGAGCATGGGCTTGAGGAGGTTTCCCGCGTCCATAGCACCTTCTGCTTTTCCGGCACCTACCACTGTGTGGAGTTCGTCAATGAACAGGATGATTTCACCGTCAGATTCCTGCACCTCCTTGAGTACTGCTTTCAGCCTCTCTTCGAATTCACCTCGATACTTTGCACCTGCAATCAGCGCTCCCATATCCAGCACGACGACAAGTTTGTTCTTAAGCCCTTCCGGAACATCTCCACGCACAATCCGTTGGGCCAGACCCTCAACGATAGCGGTCTTCCCAACGCCGGGCTCACCGATCAGAACAGGGTTGTTCTTGGTTCGACGAGAGAGTACTTGCATGATTCTCCGTATCTCATCGTCACGTCCAATTACCGGATCAAGCTTCCCAGCAGATGCCTCAATGGTCAGATCACGACCGTACTTCTCAAGTACTTGATAGGTGGCTTCGGGGTTCTGAGAAGTGACTCGCTGATTGCCTCTGACATCCTGCAGAGCCTGCATCAACAGGTCTCGAGTCACCCCCGCGGCACGAAGTAATTTGCCGACATCTCCCTTGTCCTCCGTCAATGCGAGGAGAATGTGCTCCACTGACACGTATTCGTCCTTGAGAGCCTTCGCTTCCTTCTCAGCTCTCACGATCAGAAGATTCAGGCCTGAGGAGAAGTAGGTTTGATCGTTGCTGCCAACCGGGCCGGAAAGTCTGGCTCGACTGTCGACTAACTCCTCCAGCTGCTTACGCAAGTTCGAAGCATCTATTCCAGCCTTCTTCAGAACGGCAGGGGCCAAACCTCCTTCCTGCTCAAGGAGACTGAGCGATAAGTGCGAAATATCTATTTCCGTATTGCGCCTTTCGAGCGCCATCATATGAGCGGCGTTCAGCGCCTCTCGGACTTTTTCCGTTAAACGATTTACATCCATAGCTATTCATCTATAAGATCGAATTAATCTGCAAACAAGGTGAAGTCATGGTTGGTGTCCTGAAAACGGCTCTGGTTGACCTTGCTTCTCGTCCCGCTTAAACTCGGGCAATCCAACCAACTCACGACTCGAGAGGAGTTACCTTATATGGGTTCTAACAAAACGCATTCTTTCTGCATGTTGTCTATTCTGATCATAAGTTCTTCGGCCCTTGCCCAGCGTCCCGTAAATGATGCGGAACTGGATGAACCGTATGCGACACCACACGCACGGAACACCCCGCGTGTGGTTGAACAGCCCGAGGGAGCTGAACTGAGCCTTCCAAAAGGTTTTGAAATCAGCGTCTGGGCGGAAGACTTCCAACGCCCGCGTTTCATGCTTCTAGGGCCAAATCACGAAGTATTGGTTTCAGATTCAGCAGACGAGGGCGCTGTGTATGTGTTGAGAGACACGGATCAGGATGGTATCGCAGACAACAGACAAACCCTGATTGAGGGAATGTATCGACCATACGGAATTGCTTTCTGGCGTGACTACGTTTACGTAGCCGGAACCGTCGAAGTGAAACGATGGAAGTACCAGGCTGAAACACGGACGGTTTCGGGTGAAGGGGAGACCGTAGTGTCCTTGCCCGATTTCAAACGTGGCCATTGGACACGTACCATCCTGTTCGACAGAACGGGTGAGAGGATGTACTTGTCGATCGGCTCCGGTTCCAATGTCGATGCTGGGGAAGACCCGAGGAGAGCCGCGATTAACGTCTACGATCCAGAGGGCGGCAGCCACGAGATCTTCGCTTCAGGGTTGAGGAACGTGATCGGACTCGACTTCTACCCAGGTTCAGATGCTCTTTGGGCAGCGACACAGGAGAGGGATGCCCTCGGCGATAACCTTGTCCCTGACTACTTCACTTCAGTAGACAAGGGCGATTTCTTTGGCTGGCCCTATGCTTATATAGGCCCTCATGAGGATCCTCGTCGTGAGGGAGAGCAGCCCGAACTGGTCAAGAGCACCAGATATCCAGACGTGTTGATACCAGCCCATTCCGCGGTGCTGGATATCGAGTTCTATACCGGCGACTCGTTTCCCAAGGAATTCCATGGCGGCGCCTTCTTGGCCTACCACGGATCCTGGAACCGTGCACAGCGGACCGGGTACAGTATAACTTTTGTTCCTTTCAAGGACGGCAGACCGACTCAAGGCCCCAAGGATTTCTTGAGCGGCTGGATGCTGGGTGAAGACCAGCGCGAGGT
>JAUWTT010000114.1 GCA_030614585.1 Acidobacteriota bacterium | reverse complement strand
CGAGCGCTGGAAATCGATTCGAGGTGTGGATCCATCGAAGTTGGTAAAGATGCGGATCTTGCCATATTTGACCGGCATCCTCTCGACAGTTTCAGCAAATGTGTCATGACTCTTGTCGAAGGTGAAGTCCTTTTCGACGAGAGCTTGAAAGATCAAAATCAGAGAGCGCAGGGGGACACCAGATGAAAGTGAGGATGTTGCTTTTTGCGGGGTGTTTGCTGATAGCTGCGCCGACACCCTTTACATTTGCCGAGTCGATTGCGGTAGTCGGGGGTCGGGTTGTCGTGGGTGACGGCACGGTCTTTGATCCGGGTGTAGTTGTTATCGAAGGGGAGAGGATCGTTTCCGTGGGGTCTGATATTCCGATACCTGATGATGTCAGAGAGATCGATGCAAAAGATGCCTGGATCTGGCCCGGGATGATCGACCCTTACACCACACTGGGCCTGGTCGAAGTCAGTGCCGACAGGATGACTGACGATCGGAATGAATCGACGGAGAAAATAACTCCTCAATTGCGAGCGTCCGATGCGATAGCTGCAGATTCGGCCTTGGTGGCCGTTGCTCGAAACGGGGGGATCACGACCGTTCTCGTGTCGCCGGGGACTTCAAACCCGATTAACGGCCAGGCGGTTGTGATTAACCTTCAGGGGCGAACCGTGGATGATATGGTGCTAAAGAACCCGGCAGCCCAGGTGTTTTCATTCGGCAGCAATGCGAAACGTAAAGACGCCTATCCATCGACCAGGATGGGTATCGTTGCCGTCATTCGCCAAGCTCTTTACGACGCTCAGCATTTTCTTGACCAACAGCGTGAAGCTGATGAACAGAATCCAGAGAAGGCGAAGGTTGGTTCACAGAAGTGTGGCAGCCTCTGTATGGAAGCTCTGGCAGGTGTTCTCGAGGGGAGAGTCCCTGTAATAGCGGAAGCGAGTGAGGCACAGGAGATTCGGGCGGCTCTTTCTGTGGCGGAAGAGTTTAAGCTGAAAATGATACTTCTGAACCCGGACAACGCTTGGAAGCTCCTCGATGAAGTCAAAGCGAGCGGCATTCCTGTGCTGCTGGGGGGTACTTTTGAAGTTCCCACGTTTGGAGAGTCCTATGATCGCTACTTCCGTCTGGCAGCTGATCTGTGGAAAGCAGAAATCCCTTTTGCCTTCACTTCTGCAAGCGCCCATGGAGTAAGGACTCTGCCTACGCAAGCTGCAAAGTCGGTGGCATACGGATTACCAGAAGAAGTCGCTGTCAGTGCCCTCACTCAAGTTCCTGCACAGATTCTTGGAATAGATCAAGATTTGGGGACACTAAGCCCGGGAAAGATCGCAAACCTGGCGGTCTGGAATGGGAACCCGTTGCAGGCAGCGAGCAAAGTTGAGGTGCTCATCATCGGAGGGCGAGAGGTTCCGCTTCACAGCCGTCAGGAAGAGCTACGGGATCGGTTCTCCGAGTTGAAATAGCGCTACCCAGCCAGGGAGGAGGGCTCTGCCGCCGCAGTAGTCGGCTGGTGAGAAGTGTGGGCTGGGGTTGAACCTCGGCCGGCTCAGCCGTCACTGTTCGGGTCTTGCAGACTTCCCAGCGATTCTTGCACCACATCGACCAGGCTGTTGGCCCAGTCCGTTACCAAGCCGACAATACTCAGTGTGGAACGGACAATCGGACTCCAGCCAAAAATGATGATGATGAGAGGTACCACGATCGCGGCCACAGCAAGATAGGCTGACCAGCGCTTGAACGTTGGGTTCCGAGCGATGTCTCCAATCATCACCCTTCCTCCCCCTGTTGCCCATTGGAAGGCCAGAATGGGGGAGAGAAGGATCAACTGGATTCCTTCTCGAAATAGAATGAACGGATTGATCTGTCTCTTCTTGAACTCAACACTGAAATCGTCCAGCACACCTTCAAAGCGGACCAGAAAGGAAATGAGGGAACGGATTATCTCGGTGGATACTGGACGCTGTCCCATCTGCTCAATGACCTCGACCAGAGTTGCTCCCTTTCTGGTCGCATCTTCGGAATGAGATCCACCATACCTCTCCCATAATGCAGGGTCCGTTGCAATATATTGAATTCGAAGCACCCGATGCGTCAGCCAATAGTGTTGATCAGGATCGAAGTCGTCTTGGTAGCTATCAGCAAACTTCCCCAGCTTCGTGATGTATTGATCGACGAAACGGCGGTCTTCGCGAAGCCGCTCCATGCGCAGGCGAAGACTCAATAAGCTGATCCCGATGACCGCCAGCAAGAATAAAAACGCAAAAAATTCCATAGCTCTCTCCCTGAGAGTATTAGGTAAATCTCAAGTTATTGTAGATGAGGCATCTGTAGAAAAACATGCATTTCTTTCGGAGTACGTGTCAGTTCTTTGGATTTGTTGTTCAGACTTCGGGAAATAGAATACAGTGGATCGTGGCCTTTGTCGGCAACTCCATCCCGAATAAACTACGCTTGTACAGGAACCGGGAAGCCTGTCGATCCAGTTTCTTCTTAAGAGTTTTCGAGTCTCTGGAGGGCAGACTTTGCTCTTTCTTCGTCTCTGACGGAAACTTGAAGTCGGGCTGGTCCGGTGAGAGGTTGAAATCCTCCCAACCCGCCCACGCCGTAGAAGTCCTGCAGACCCTCGGCCGTGTCCATGAACTCGATTTCAGCCTCTGCCAGCAAAGACTTGGCAATTGTCAGGATTCCGGGATCCCTGGTTTCCAAAACAGTTACCAGTTCCAGATCCGGGTCTCCTTCCTTCTCCTGCGGAATCTGATCGACCAGGGGGATCTGACAATCGGAACACTCGACGAAACCCTCTCGATACTCTGCTCTACATTTGGGACAAAACATTTCTTTACTCGCTCGAAGTATACAATCTCCCGGATGACGCCGTTTGCCGAATTCGTTGGATAGGAGCGCGTCGGGGAACACAGGCGTCTCGCCTGTGATTGGACCACGGATCCGGACGCAGTCGTTATACGAGCACCTGTCTTACAGTTCGTCGTTCGAAGTTCCCGAGATCAGGTACGCGGTAACTCGACACAGAAGGTCATCCCTCGCTCCGGGTTGGCTCGCGCGGAGAGCAGCCCTCCGTGATTCTCGACCAGTTGATAAGAGATGGATAATCCCATGCCGGTACCAGTTGGCTTTGTTGAGAAAAATGGGTCAAAGATCCTATTCAAGTCAGCCTCACCTACTCCGATGCCGGTGTCTGCGACCTCTACAATTACCCGTTCGTTTTCCAGCCGTGATCTCACATCAATTGTCCCTCTGTCCGGCATTGCCTGGACTGCATTGAGGAAGATGTTGAGCAGAACTTGCCGAATCTGGTCAGGGTCCATGGGAGTTAAAGGTAGGTCGGGGGCCAAATTCTTGACGACTGATATGCCTGAAGCAGTGGTCTCCTTGTGAAGGAGGATCAACGTAGACTCGATCAGTTCGTTTATTGAATAGGGCTTAAAGGTTGGTCGAGGAGGACGGGCAAACTCGAGAAACTCGGTAACGATTGAGTCGAGCCTGGCAGTTTCCTCCTTCACAATCTGGACGAACTCGTACTTCGGATGGTCCGGAGGGATCTCCTCCTCCAGAATCTCAATTGAGCCCTTGACCGAGCCCAGGGGGTTCCTGATTTCGTGAGCGATTCCCGCACTCAGCTGGCCGAGGGCCGCCAGCCGATCCGCTTTTCTTAGCCGCTCAAATGTATCCTGGAGCTGCTGATAGGCTTCAGCTAATTCTGCTGAAGTCCTCTCCAGTTGCTCGCGATGCCGTTTCTCTTTTGATGAGAGGAAACCGATTACCAGGGCGATGACATGATACAGACAGATTTCCGCGTATTGGTTGAACGTGTAAACAGGAAAGTGGTGCCAGTCCATTCTGATGTGAAAGACATAGATGGCGCTCACCAGCAGGGCGGTAAGGAACCCTATTAGAGGCCCGTACCAGAATGCTGCAAGGAGAATTGGAATGTAGTAGATGCGTTGGTAGATTTCATGGAGGTAACGGTAATCAGTAGGTGTGAGGAAATGAAAGCATGAAACAATCAAGATAAGGGAGAGAATTAGCCCCCCCTTCCGGTAGTCGGACCCCGTTAATGTGAACCAGGCCCTTGCCTTTTCAGTCATCCAACTTTCTCAGATTGAATTTCTGCATCCGGTAAATGAGCGTGTTTCGGGTGATGCCCAGGTACCGTGCTGTTCGCGTCTGGTTCCACTCATTCTGGATCAGGGCCTCCTCGATGATATCCCGTTCAAGCTGGTTCAAGGAAAATCCCTCCGAAGGAAGGGTCATGTGGACCTTTTCGTGAATTGTTAAAGGCTGGAGGAATTGAGTTGGAAGATGCTCAGGTTTGATTCTATCGGTTTTTGAGAAGACAACCAGCCTTTCCACCAGGTTCTCGAGTTCACGAACATTTCCCGGCCACCGGTAGGTCTGTAGCACCTCGATCGTTTGCTGATCAAACACCACGTCCTTCCCTATCCGCTGCTTGAGTTTTGAGAGGATATGGTGAATTAGAAGAGGGATGTCCTCTCTGCGTTCTCTAAGGGGTGGAACCAACAGGGGTGCAACGGCAAGACGGTAATAAAGATCTTCTCTGAACTCGCCCACCGCCATCATCGCTTGCAGGTCTTTATTCGTGGCCGCTAAGATCCGAACATCGATCTTATGTGGATGTGGATCACCCAGCACGTCGATCTCTCTCTCTTGAAGCACGCGAAGCAATTTGACCTGCATGCCGAGGGGCAGTTCGCCGACTTCGTCGAGAAAGACAGTCCCGCTGTCGGCTGCATCGAACTTTCCTTTCCTGTTCGAAACAGCGCCTGTGAACGCTCCTTTTCGGTATCCAAAGAGCTCTGACTCGATGAGGTCCTGGGGGATGGCTCCGCAGTTTATGACGACGAACGGCCGGTTACGCCTTGGGCTGTTTAAATGTATTGCTCGGGCTATGAGCTCTTTTCCAGTGCCGCTTTCGCCCTGAATCAATACCGTCGTGGCTACGTCGGCTAACTGTGACGCCAGTTCAAGAACCTCGGTAGATCGTTTTGATGTCCCGACGATGCCTTTGAAGTCGAATTTCCTCTGAACTGCCTGGGTCAACCGGCGATTCTCCTCGAGCAGATCTGCCATTCTCAAGGCCTTGGCGATGCTGTGTTCGATTTCAGCTTTCTCTACTGGTTTGGTGAGGAAATCGGATGCTCCGAGTTTGATAGCTTCGACGGCCTTGTCTATAGACCCGTGCGCGGTCAGGACAATCACCGGCATCTTGCTGTCGTTTTCCCGAATCCTGCGTAGCAGCTCCAGCCCATCCAATTCCGGCATCCGCAGATCTGTGAGGACAAGTCCAAATGATTGCTCTTCAAGGAGTTTGAGTGCCTCTAATGCCGACGTGACCGGAACGACGTCGAATCCGGATTGTTGGATCTGGTAGGTCAGTACCCGAAGCAGGTTCTTGTCATCATCCACCAGGAGGATTTGGGGTTTCTGCATCTTCCTTCAACTGTGAAACAGTACAGATTTCGTGGGAATACACACGTCCGGCAGTACCCCCTATAAGACACTGTCTAAGTCGTAGTTCTCCAAGCTGTCCCGTATCTTCTGAACAAACCGTGCGGCGAGAGCGCCGTCGATGACTCGGTGGTCGTAGCTCAGTGACAGGTACATGATTGAACGGATAGCAATTGCATCATCAATTACGACGGGTCTTTTCTTGATTGCGCCCACTCCCAGGATGCCAAGTTGGGGCTGGTTGATGATTGGTAATCCAAAGATATTCCCGAACACCCCGGGATTAGTAACCGTAAAGGTTCCTCCCTGGACATCATCTGGCAGTAACTTCTTGAATTGTGCCGCTGATGCGAGTTCATTGGATCTCCGTGCAAGGCCCAAGAGATTCTTGTCCTCAGCATTCTTTATCACCGGCACGATCAGTCCTGAGTCCAAGGCTACCGCCACGCCGAGATTGATTGAGCGCTTCTGGATAATTTTGCCATCTTCCACTGAACTGTTCATCAGGGGATGTGCGCGCAATGCCATTATTGTGGCATGGAGGATAAAGTGAGTGTACGTGAGCTTGAAGCCTTTTTCTCGTTCAAACTTGTGCTTGATCTGATCGCGGAATCGGACGATACGGGTCATATCGACTTCGCCAACTGTGTAGGTGTGGGGCGAAATCCGTTTACTGGCCACCATCCGGTCGGCGATGATTCTCCGCACCGTACTCATTTCTGTAACTGTGATGCCACCTTCAGTAGACTCGGTCGGTCTAGCTGCCTCTCCCGGCTCCGTGGAGGGAATGGGCTCTTCACGACGCTCCAGGTATTCGAGCACGTCTTTCTTCGTGATGCGACCGCCATGTCCGGAACCGACTACCGAGGCGAGCTCCGCTTCTGAAACGCCTTCCTGGACAGCAACGTTGCGAGCCACCGGTGAGGCCTTTACTGAGGTTGGCTCGGGTGCCTCTACAGCAGCCGTCTCCTCCAATGGTCTGTCGGGTTGTACCTCTACCCTGCCGTCAGTTTCGATCCGGGCCAGAAGGGCTCCCACCTCAACCGTTTTGCCCTCTTCGACCAGTACTTCGGCAAGTACGCCACTTTCAGGGGCAGGGAGTTCGGTGTCGATCTTGTCAGTGGTGATCTCCACGAAGGCTTCATCACGGTCGACAGGATCTCCAGGCTTTTTAAGCCACTTGGCTATAGTGCCTTCTGTAATACTCTCGCCCATCTCGGGCATCACGACATCAACTTTCATCGAAGATCCCTCTTGGCTACAAATGTATCTGTTCCCCGTACGCCCCTCCGGCGGCTTCCATTACCGCTTCTGAGAGCGTCGGGTGAGCATGTACCGACTTCAGCAATTCGAGGTAGGTCGTTCCCAGCGTCTTGGCCGTAACCAGTTCGGCGATCATTTCAGTAGCATCCTCGCCGATGATGTGAGCGCCGAGCAACTCGCCGTATTTACTGTCAAAGACCAGTTTGACAAAGCCATCCAGTGCCTGACTTGCCCGTGCTTTGCCCAAGGCCCTGAAAGGGAATTTCCCAACCTTCACCTTGTGGCCTGCATCCTTAGCCTGGTTTTCTGTCATCCCGACGCTGGCGACCTGGGGTTGGCAATACGTGCAGGCAGGAATGGACTGATAATCAACCGGATGAGGGTTTCCTCCAGCAATCTTTTCAGCGCAAACGATCCCCTCGTGAGAGGCGACATGGGCCAACCAGGGAGAGCCGATGATATCCCCGATCGCAAAGACCCCACTCACATTCGTTCGATACCACTCATCCACTGGTATGGCGCTCTTTTCGACCCGGACGCCAATCTTCTCCAGCCCCAGGCCCTCGACGTTGCCTTGTACCCCAATCGCACAGAGTACGATTTCGGTTGTGAGCTCATCCTTAGTTCCATCCTTGGTTTCGAGAGTCAACCGGACTCCGTCGGCTGTCTTGGCTGACTCGGTCACTTTAGTACCGAGGCGAAACTTGATCTTCTGCTTCTTGAATGAACGCTCCAGTTCTTTGCTAACCTCCCCGTCCTCGATAGGGAGCAGGTGATCCATCATTTCTATTAATGTCACCTCGGAACCGAAACTGTTGTAGAAATAGCCGAATTCACAGCCGATGGCCCCCGCGCCAATGATGGCAATAGACTTTGGAATCCGAGCCATCTCCAAAGCGTGCCTCGAGGTGATGATCTGCTTACCATCTACGTCTATTCCCGGTACTGAACGCGCCCTTGCTCCCGTTGCAATAATGATGTTACTTGCCCTGACGTCAGCCACAACTTTCCCGTCTGGATCCGAAACCAGGAGTTGATCAGGACTTTCGAACGTCGCCTTACCCGCGATCACCTCTATCTTGTTCTTCTTCATCAGGAAGGCGACACCCTTCGATAGAGCCTCGGAGACGTTCCGGCTGCGGTGAATGATCTTATCGATGTCAAAGCCTACATTTTCGACAGAAATGCCCCATTTATCGGCCTCAAGAATCTGCTTATACACCTTGGCGTTGGTGAGGAGCGCCTTTGACGGAATGCATCCCCAGTTGAGGCAGATACCGCCCAGTTGATCGCGTTCGATGATTGCTGTTTTTAGACCAAGCTGTGCGGCTCTGATAGCCGCCACATAGCCCCCCGGTCCGGAACCAATTACGCTTAAGTCAAACTGTTTGGGATCTGGCATGAGACCATTATCCTTTCGCTTTCAGGGAACAAACAACCTCCACTTTACAATATTTGTGCTCAAGCTGGAACCGAGTTGAAACACTGCACAGGCTCACCAGGAACACCAGAAGTAAGGGTTTAACTTAAACAGGCTCAGCAGGTCGATCAGCAGTCAGGCTCCGAGGGTGTCCCTTTGTGACCCTTTGTCCTTGGTGTCGTTGGTGTTTTGGTGGTAAACCCCATGATGTGCGGGAGCTGGGGATGGCTTGAGTTAGACTGGAGGAAAGGGGTATCTTCCTTGATCGTCAGGAATGGTAATGAAGCAGGTCGAGAGGAGCCACTCATGGAGAGGTTTGCGGTCGCTCTAACAATAGCGACCGTTAAGTATCTCGTTTATGGTTCGGTCAGAGGGTTTCAGTCGGATGCCAAAACTGATTTTGAACGGATGTTTACCGGCCAGACGCTGAGGCTGGATTACTTTCACACAGGGACTGCGGGCCAGGAGCACTTAAGTCTGGATGGTTTGCGGAAGGAAGGCCCTTGGCCGGGAAGTCGAACTCGACTTATCGATGACACCAACCTTGGCACCTATCGTTTTGAAGTCTGGGACTCTCACGGGGAGGCTCTGATCTACTCGAGAGGGTTTGACAGCATCTACAAAGAGTGGGAGACAACGTCTGAGGCCTCCGACGGCATTTGGAGGACCTTTCACGAATCACAGCGTTTTCCCGAACCTGTCGGTCCTGTTCGGCTGGTAGTGAGAAAGCTGAAAAAAGGGGTGCTCACCGAAATCTTTTCAGTTGCCGTCGATCCTGACAGTCGTTTCATCGACCGCGCACCACTGACACAGAAGGGGACAGTCTGGAGTGTCTTCAAGCACGGGGAACCGTCGGCGAAGGTGGACCTGCTGGTAATGGGTGATGGGTATACCCAGGATGAAGCAGCGAAGTTCGGAAGTGACGTTACCCGCCTTGTAAACGAACTCTTCAGCGTTGAGCCTTGGCGATCGCGAAAGAATGATTTTAACGTGTGGGCGATCACTGTCAGTTCGGAGAATTCCGGGATCTCCGACCCACGCAGGGGGATTTGGAAGAATACCCCACTAGGTTTGAGTTTCAATGCGTTTGACTTAGATCGGTACGTTTTGACGTTCCGGAATCGAGAGCTCAGGGAGTTCGCAGCGCAAGCTCCGTACGACACGCTGATGATGCTCTTCAACGGGCGTAAGTACGGTGGAGGTGGAAT
>JAUWTT010000225.1 GCA_030614585.1 Acidobacteriota bacterium | reverse complement strand
GGCTCGAGGCCCTGGAAGCGACACCGGGAGGCCTGGGCATAATGTACACGACATGGCTGGATAAGTCTGAGCTTCTGGGTGATTTTGGTGATTTGATATCTCAGAGGTTCGACAACTAGCCCGCTTTTCTCGCCAGGTTGCGTGGCGAGGCACGTCAAGAGACCCCGGGCCCTGAGATCCCGGGGTCCTGTCGAATGAAATGGTATGCGTGGCGGAGGATAAGCTTCTAGCTTGTCACTTTGGAGGTCAGCAGTCTTGTGACGACCTGGAAGGTCATCTTCCTCCCGTGGGATAAGCATCCCTGCCTGTCATGACGACCTGGAAGGTCATCTTCCTCCCGTGGGACAGGCATCCCTGCCTGTCATGACGGCCTGGAAGGCCATGTTCCTTCCGGGGCTCCACGTGAATGGTGTCAGACCGTCAGGCCGTGTTGCCCAAAAGGGCACCCTTCCCAAATCCGAAGTTCGAAGCTCGAAATCCGAAACAAATCTCAAGCTCGATTATCGAATGAATGAGCGAGCAACGCTCTTACAGCACTCCTATTTTCTTCGGGAGGCCTGAAGGATTCGTTTTCGGAGACGGACTGATCCTGGGGTGACTTCTAACATCTCATCCTCGCGTACATACTCCAGCGACTGTTCGAGGCTCATTTTGCGCGGCGGGACAAGATGCACAAGCTCGTCGCTCGTCGACGAACGCATATTGGTCAGCTTCTTCTCCTTGGTGATATTGACATCCAAATCCTGTGGCCGAGCATTCTCTCCAACAACCATTCCTTCGTAGACTTCTTCGCCTGGCAAAACGAAGAGTTCTCCACGAGGCTGAAGGTGCTCGATGGCGTACGCAACCGCCTTACCAGGGCGATCGGCCACCATGGCTCCGCACGTTCTGTGAGCGATATCTCCCTGCCAAGCCTCATATCCATCGAAGACATGGGTCATGATTCCAGCACCGCGCGTGTCCGTCAGAAACTGCGACCTGAATCCCAAAAGCCCTCGGGAAGGCAGTCTGAACTCCATTCGGACTCGACCAGTCCCGTGGTTAACCATCTTAGTCATGCGCCCCTTCCGAATTCCTACGGCCTCTGTCACGACCCCGATGTACTCCTCAGGGCAATCGGTGACCAGGCTCTCCATAGGTTCGTGCACGGCGCCATCGACCTTTCGAGTGAGCACCTGAGGTCTACCAACAGAGATCTCAAAACCCTCCCGCCGCATCATCTCGATCAGGATGGCCAGTTGGAGCTCGCCTCGGCCTGAAACCTGAAACGAGTCCGGAGTTTCGGTGGGCTCGACCCGGATAGAGACATTGGTCAGGCACTCTCGATCGAGTCGTTCCTTGATCTTCCTTGAAGTGAGATGTTTGCCATCCCTTCCCGCCATGGGAGAATCGTTTACTCTCATCACAACGGCCATGGTCGGCTCGTCAACCCTAATGGGCGGAAGAGCCTTAGGTTGTTCCAGAGAGGACAGCGTCTCTCCAATACTAATTTTGTCGATTCCTGAAAGCGCAACGATGTCGCCCGGACCCGCCTCCTCAATGCGGACGCGATTAAGTCCTTCATAGCCAAAGAGTCCGGAAACCTCGACGTTAACGATTGATCCGTCGAGTTTCAGCAGAGCAGCTTTCTGGCGGCTTTTGAGACGACCGTTAAAAACTCGACCGATGGCCAATCGTCCAACATAGTCATCGTAATCAAGGTTCGTCACCAGCAACTGCAAAGGGGAATCGGGGCCATAACGGGGTCCGGGTACCGTGGCAAGAATCGATTCAAAAAGAGGTGAAAGGGTCTGGTCCTTACCATCAAACTCGGTTCGGCAGATACCGGCCCTGGCGTTCGTGTAGAGCACCGGAAAGCTGACTTGCTCATCAGTCGTGTCCAGGTCAATAAAGAGATCATAGACTTCGTCCAAAACTTCATCGGCACGGGCATCCGAGCGATCTATCTTATTGATCACGACGATCGAAGGAAGATTCTCTTCGAGAGCTTTCCTCAAAACGAAACGGGTCTGCGGAAGCGGCCCTTCGCTTGCGTCCACGAGAAGCAGCACACCATCAACCATCTTCAGAGTTCGTTCGACCTCTCCACCTAAATCAGCATGCCCGGGGGTGTCCACAATGTTAATGCGCACTCCCTTGTAAACGATGGACGTATTCTTGGCCATTATGGTGATGCCCTTTTCGCGCTCCAGGTCGATGGAGTCCATCACCCTTTCTTCGACGTGTTCATGACTTCCAAAAATGCCGCTTTGCCAAAGCATTGCATCGACCAAGGTTGTCTTTCCGTGGTCAACGTGGGCGATAATTGCCAAATTCCGAATATCTGTCCTAGTCTTCAAATCCGCCATATCTTCATCTCCATGGAGCCAAAGGGGTCTGTTGCTCAGAGGGAAACCGCAACACGCCCGAACCTGCGCAGTCGGTCTCTCCTGGCCTGCTGTCAGCGCTCTTCACCGTGTTCAGGAAGGCCATACTTTACATCAGATGCCCTGAGTCAAGTCAAAAGGAACTATCTAAAATCGTCTAAGAAAGGCGGTTGCAGGCATCATGAGCGCACAGGAATCATTCCGACTCGCTCTTCCGAACCAGCACGTAGGTCCCTCGGAGTTGCTTCTTCCCCTTTGGCCGAAAGAACTCCTCAACACGAAATCCCGCTTGCAGCGCCTCGAGGAACGCCTCTCGAGTCACTCCCCTCCACTGTTGGGCCAATTCCATGTCTTCATTCTGGAGTTTGCCGATATCGCCCGGAATTTCAATAGCAATCACTGCCCCTGAAACTGCGACGAGAGAGGTTCGGGCCGGAGAGCCATCTTCGAGGCAACGTACCAGAGACACGTCGTTTCCAATCTTCGGAGTGGAAGACGCTTCAGTTTGCTCCAGCCTGCGCATGGCTCGTTGGCTTTCGAGTTTCCAATTCACCCACAGGCGATCGGTGCCTAACTGATGAAGAGAACTGGCACTGGGGCCGTAGAAATCAACTTTGTATCTGTCGGCAATCACCCCGAGCTTCTGAAAGTTCAGATAGGCGTTGAGACTCTGCAGGGGGTCGAAGGTCCACGATATCTCTTCGATACCAAGCTCCAGGGTGCGTTGACGCTGTGCCAGTTTCAGCTGGTAGCCGAGTTCCCGACCCCGGTATAGCTGTTTCACCGCCAGCATGTGCGAGTGCATGACCGTATAACCACGATCGAGGCCGAGGAAACCATAAACGAATCCCACCAACTCCGAACCCTCGAACGCACCGATCAGAATACCGCCGGCCTCCTTAGCAGCCAGAAGCTGGTTGAGCGGTACCACGTCACGGTCTTTGAATCCCCAAGCCTCTTTCTGAAGTTCTTCCACCGCCCGATATTCCGTGCTGCGCTCAATTTCTCGAATCTGGATGTCTTTCGGTCTCTTCATCGTTTAAACCCAGCCATCTTCTTACCAGCAGACATGGCCGCTTCCTAATAGATTGTCGTTGCAGCTTAAATGAACGTCAATACATCGAAGTGCGAACGACGAACGGTCTTTAAGTCTCGGGGGCTTGGGGGCTTGGAGTATTGGAGTCCTGGGGTCTTGGGTGCTTGGGTCTTGAGTCTTGAGGTCTGTTACTTGGAACAGTGCCTTCGAAATGTGCCGCCCTCACAGGGGGGTTCGCATTGTTAGTGGTTGTTGTACCACGCCCCGATGGTGTGCGAATATCGTGGCTTTGAGACCGGCCCCCCCGGTCTGGAATCCCGGGGCTCCGTATGAATGGTCGACAAAGACTTCATACGGAGCCAGGCCCTTTCAGGGTCCGGAGACAGCGCACCGATCGATCGGCGGTCCCGGAGCAGCGATTCGTCTAGCTATGTCCTGACCACTCGTGGGGCAGGTAATCGGTGATCGACTAACCACGAAGGCACTAAATCACTAGGGTCTTCTTGTGCTTCTGTGAGTTAGTGGTCAATCTTCTTGCCCCCCACCTTAACCGAAAACCGATGACCGATTACTGATTACTGCATCCGGCCCCGGTATCCGGCATCCGGTATCTGGTTTTATCGATTTGGCGACCTCCCCCCTGAGGTCCCTCAACTCGGGAATCTACCACGAAGTCACAAAATCACTAAGATTCCTTTGTGCTTTTGTGACTTCGTGGTTAACATCCACAAGCGGTAAGTCAAACAGCATAAACATCCGACCTGAAGAGGAGAACAAATGAAGATCGGTGTCATCGGATTGGGCTTCATGGGAAGCACGCATTTACAAGCCATCGCGAGGATCCCTGAGGCCCGTCTCGTTGCCGTTATGGATACGAACCCGGCGCGCCTCAGCGGAGATCTGAGCGACATTCAGGGCAACCTGGGGATTGACGGACAGAAGATGGACTTCACGGGGGTGAAGAAGTATTCCAGTTTGGCAGAGATTCTGGCCGACCCACAAGTGGAAGCAGTCGACATCTGCCTTCCGACAGACCTGCACGCACCATTCACGATTGAGGCGTTGCGTGCCGGAAAGCACGTGTTGGTGGAGAAGCCGCTGGCGCTCGACGGGGCCTCGGCGGATGAGATGCTGACCGCCGCGTCCCAGAGCGAGCGCATCCTGATGGCCGGCCAGGTTCTTCGGTTTTCCCCTGCCTATCAAGGCCTGTTGAGATTAGTACAGTCCGAACAACTGGGGCCGACTCGCTCAGCTTTCTTCCGGCGCCGCACTGCTGTTCCAGGGTGGGGGCCCTGGTTGAGCGAGAAGACCAGGAGCGGAGGTGGAATCTTCGATCTGCTGATTCATGATGTTGACATAGCCCTGCTCCTGTTCGGGGTCCCGGAGGCAATCTCCGCTACGGGGCACGAGGATATGCCGAACGGCATCGATTCAATTGTCTCAGAGTTTCACTATCCGGAAATTGGATCGGTCACAGTTACTGGAGGGTGGTACCCGGCAAGCGAATACCCCTTCTCAATGGAGTACACCGTTGTTGGTGACCTCGGAGTCGCGGAGTTCAGTTCAGCAGGCAGGCCACCGAGTGTTTATTGGCCAAACGGCAGCAATGAATTATTGGAAGACGACGGGGTTGACCCTTACGAGGCGGAGATTGCGTACTTCCTCAAGTGCTGTGAAGAGGGGCAACAACCCGATCTATGTCATCCTTCTTCGTCAGCGCTCTCCGTCCGAGTAGCGCAATTGATGATAGAAGCTCGAAACCACGGGGGAGACAAGCTCAAATGCGAGTTCTAGACGGGGCTCGTACTGCATTGTCACAGATTGACTAAACTTGGATTAGGGGCGTAATCTGACTGTTGCAGTTCACTGGACAACAGATAAAGTTGGTACTTCGTATTCTCCATTAGATTGAACTCAGCGTGACCATAGAAAGGAATCCATGACACATTTTCAACCGTTCGCGATGGAACGCTTCATGTCTCAGTTTGAACAGGTTGTCGATTACAACCTATCTGAAAGCGGGGTTCATCCCGTCGTTCTCCGCGAGTTGTTGGCCGACGAACCCGAGAGAATCGATCAACTGTTGTCAACAGAACTGAACTACGCTTATGCGAATGGCAATCCTGAACTTCGAGAGAATATCGCGTCCCTCTACGATGGGGCGACACCAGATAATATCCTGGTCACGATCGGAGCCATAGAAGCCAACTACAACACGGTCCGGACGCTGCTGTCTCCAGGTGACGAAATTGTCGTAATGCTCCCGAACTACATGCAGATATGGGGTATCGCTAAGAATCACGACCTTCGGCTCAAGACCTTCAATCTTCAGGAGGAGAACGACTGGGCACCCGATCTGGCTGAGCTGGAGGACGCGCTGAGTGAGCAAACCAAACTCATTGCGGTGTGCAATCCGAACAATCCTACCGGTCGAATTCTCACTGAGACTGAGATGAGCGGCATCGTCAACCTTGCGGACCAGGTAGGGGCCTGGATTCTTGCGGACGAGGTCTATAGTGGTGCAGAACGCTTGGTCGAGCAGCCTGCCCCCTCCTTTTACGGACGTTATGACAAGGTCATCGCCACGGGCAGTCTGAGCAAAGCATACGGCCTGCCAGGCCTCCGAACCGGCTGGGCCGTTGGACCGACCGATACCATCGACAAGATCTGGGCGCGCCATGAATACACCACATTAAGTGCCACCGCCCTGGCAAACCAACTGGCAGCTATCGCCCTGTCGCCTGAAGTCCGGCCTCGACTTATCCAGCGCACCCGGGATTACATCCGGCGCGGTTACCCCGTGCTGGAGAGTTGGATGGAGAACCACGAGAATACATTCAGTTTCCGTCCTCCCGATGCAGCTGCTATCGCTTTCGTGCGTTACCACCTGAATATCAACTCCAGCGAGTTTGTAGATCGTCTCCGGCGCGAAAAGAGCGTCCTAATCATCCCCGGCGACCATTTCGGCCTGGATCATTTCTTGCGTATCAGCTTTGGCCTGCCACATGATTATCTGGAACCAGCGCTGGATCGCATTCACGAACTGATCATGGACCTTTCATAGCTTGCTTTTCTGCTGCGTGAAGTGGAGGGGCATCGGAGCCGGAGGACCATTCCTTGCGTGAGAAGAAGAACGATGAGTGAAGCAAAATTCAAGGTAGCAATTGTCGGTCTCGGCTTCGGTGCCGAATTCATCCCCATCTATCAGAGACACCCTTTAGCCAACATGCATGCGATCTGCCAGCGGACGGAAGCCAAGTTAGAGGCTATCGGTAATTCTTTCGGGATTCAAAAACGCTACAACCGGTTCGAGGATGTGCT
>JAUWTT010000377.1 GCA_030614585.1 Acidobacteriota bacterium | reverse complement strand
GTTCCCAGCAGAGGCGTAGTTTCGAATGGGGCTGGAAGGCCTGTGTGAGCAAGACAATCACTCTGAGCGACGGCTCTGTGATTCGTGCCGAAGTGGTTTTCTGCGACGAGGCCTCTCCTACTCTTGTGGCCGTGCACGGGATGGGAGGCTCATCGGGCTCAATGTACATGCTGGGGCTCTCCCACAAAGCATACTTGAAGGGTTGGAATTCAGTTCGGCTCAGCCTCTACAACCTGAATTCCAACCTGGAACGACCCAAAGTATTCCATGCTGGATGCAGTCGTGATTTGGCAGAGATCACCGGTGGACTATTCACTCGGTTTGGATTTGATAAGTGCCTTTTCGTCGGAATGTCGATGGGGGGGAATATCCTGCTTAAACTCCTTGGTGAGTGGGGAGACGATTACCCGCCATATATCCTTGCCGCCGCCACGATTTCTCCATTGGTCGATCTCACTGCCAGCTGGCAGATTCTCGAATCGAGGAGCAATCGGCTGTATCGCTGGTACTACGTCAGCCGGCTTCGGCGTCTGGCTCTCGAGCGAGCCGATGCGCTGAGTTCCTATCTCGATGTTGAGAAACTCCGACAAGTCAGAACCATCCGGGAGTTCGACGAAGCCTTCACCGTGCCTCTTTCCGGTTATCAAGATGTGTTTGAGTACTACAGCGAGTCGAGTGCAGTTTACAGGCTGGGACAAATAAGGGTACCCACGCTCCTCGTCCACTCTCGAGACGATCCTCTTCTGCCCTGGCGCCCCTTAGCGAGTCCAGCTGTTGAAAAGAATCCACGCTTGATGTTGGCTTTGTCTGAGCGGGGAGGACATGGAGCATTCATCGAAGGAGCAAGGCGAGATATCGACAGGTCTTGGGCTGAAAACAGGGTAATGGATTTCTTCAAACTTGTGGTGTAAATCGCAGGTACCGGTCCTTCAAGCGTTAATTCAGTTGATGAATGAAGCTCTGACTGACAGTCCCGATAATCGTCTTGTCGAAGTAGGGTGGGAAGGTCTCTCTGATGAGGAGCTGGTTCAGCTCATCCTCTGGCCGGGGAATTCATTGAAAAGGGCCCAGGACACTGCCCGGTCCCTTATTTCGAGAATGGTCTCTCCCCGGAAGTTCAAGTCCGCATCGTATGCTGATCTGAGAGAGGGAGGATTAAACCATAAGCAGTCCCTCGGCATGTTGGCTGCCCTGGAGTTTTCCCGCCGTGCCAGTGTGCGACTGCTGCCCCCGTGTCGTTCTTTCAGAACCAGCTTCGAGATCTACTCCTATTTTCGGCCAAGGTTCGAAGGCGTAAGGAAAGAATGTTTTTGGGGAGCTCTCCTGGACGGAAAGAACCGTATTATCAGGGTCCTGCGCATCTCTGAGGGATCCCTTACACGATCTCTTGTGCATCCTCGTGAAGTGTTCCGTCCCGCAATCAAGGAAGCAGCAGCCGGGATACTTTTTGTCCATAACCACCCAAGCGGAGAACCTGAGCCGAGCCGCGAGGATATCCAAATCACGCAGAGGCTGGTTGAAGGTGGGAAGCTCCTGGGTATCCGCGTTTTGGATCATGTTATTATTGGCTCCTGTCGCTATTTCAGCTTTGCCGACGAAGGAGTACTTTAGCAATTTAAGAGAGGAGTTCTGTTGGGGGCGAAGTCGGACTTTGACGCGGGTAATTGCCTCGACTTGCCTTTTCCTTTTCGGCGCCTTGACTCCCCCGAAACAAGAACCCTGATTTTTCCATGAGAACGATTAATCATACGACTCTGCAGCCCACCCTTCCCACCGGACGTTCATTCCAAATGATCGGTTTCGGCGAGAATGCGGTTGACTTTGTCTGCCGAGTGCCTCACTATCCGGAAAACGACTCCAAGGTGAGGATGGAGAAAATGCTCCGGCTTGGCGGTGGTCAGATTGCGACTGCTTGCTCTTTTTGCGCTCGCTATGGGCTCAAGGCTCGCTACATCGGCTGCGTGGGGGATGATGATCTTGGTGAGTTTGTGCGGCGTGACCTCTCCCGGGAGTCGATGGATGTCGTGCTCGACATAGTCAAGGGCTCGACCAGTCATCTCTCTTTGATCATCGTAGATCGGCTGACGGGCAGCAGGACTATCATTTGGGATCGCCATCCAAAGCTCAAATATGACAAGGCGGATCTCGATAGAGAATCTCTCACCGACGGCCAGGTTCTTCATCTGGATGGGAATGATCTTGAAGCCTCGATTCACGCCGCCCGCTGGGCGAAAGAAGCCGGGATGAGAGTCTGTTTGGATATCGACAGGGTAGAGTCAGGCGTGAAGGAGCTTCTCGCACTGGTCGATTACCTGATTCCGAACACGGCTTTCGTGCTTCGATTCGCAGACACCTCCGACTGGCATTACGGCCTTGAAGCTGTGGCTCGGCACTGCCCTGGGATTGTGGTCGTGACAAGGGGTGCCCTGGGAGCCGCAGTCTGGTGGGAAGGTGAGATCTTCGAGTACCCGGCGTACACCGTTTCGACCGTCGATTCGACCGGAGCCGGGGACGTCTTTCATGGTGCATTTCTTTATGGTCTGTTTCAAGGTTGGACCCTGGGACACTGCTTGGAATTCTGTAACGCGGCGGGTGCCCTCGCATGTACGAAGCTTGGGGCCCGGGCCGGTATCCCGGAGCTCTCAGAAGTTCTTCCATTGGTCGCCACGAGGGTGCCTGATTTTCCTCAGACAAGCGATGCGGAGTGGATGTGATTGATTTGAGGAGTGATACAGTCACTAAGCCGACAAGCGAAATGCTGGCGGCTATGGCCGTTGCAGAGGTGGGTGACGATGTGTTCCGCGAGGATCCAACCGTCAACAGGCTCCAGGAGAAAGCTGCCGAGCTTTTCGAAAAAGAAGCTGCCCTGTTTGTTCCCTCCGGGACCATGGGAAACCAGATCGCTGTCAGGCTCCATACCAAGCCGGGCCAGGAAGTGATCACAGAAGCTCGAGGCCACATCTACAATTGGGAAATGGCGATGATGGCGGCCTTTTCTGGGTGTTTGGCGCGGCCGGTCTTTGCCGAACAGGGCATCCTGCGCTGGAGTGTGATCGAAGATAACCTGAGCCCCAAGGTGTATTTACGAGCGCAAACCGGCTTGGTCACCCTCGAGAACACGCACAATATGGCGGGGGGAACCGTGATGTGCCGGGAAGACATTGAAGAGGTCTGTACGAACTGTCACCGGCAAGACCTTCCGGTACATATGGACGGCGCCCGGATATTCAACGCTGCAGCTGTACTGGAGACCCCGGTCGCGGATCTGGTCCGCGAGTGTGACTCTGTGATGTTTTGCCTCTCCAAAGGACTCAGCGCTCCGATTGGGTCACTTTTGGTAGGAACCCGAGACTTCATCGAAGCGGCCTGGCCCGTTCGGAAGATGATGGGAGGAGGGATGCGACAGGTGGGACTCATCGCTGCTGCAGGATTAGTGGCCCTCGAGACCATGCCCGAGCGTCTTCACGAGGACCACAGCAACGCAAGGCTGTTAGCCGATGGACTGGCTGAACACGTGGTGCTCTCTGTCGACCTCGCCACCGTTCAGACGAACATCGTGATTGCAGATTTGAAGGGGCTGTCGAGCGCAGAGTTCCTGTCCAGGTTGGGAGAGCGGGGAGTCCTCGCGGTTGCGACCGGGGCAGAGCAGGTCCGTTTTGTTACGCACAAGGATGTCTCTCGCGCAGAGGTTGAGCAAGCTCTGAAAGTAATTGGGGAAATAGTCAATTAGGTAGTGCCGTTACCGGCACCCATGTTCCTTCCCGCATTTCTCACCAGCCGGCTACTACGGCGGAACGACCGGCTCTTCAGGCGTGGGATTCACCACCAAGGCACCAAGCACACCAAGAAGATGTCAGCCCGACATCGGGACAATTCATTTGGCAACTGACATTTGACATTTGACATTTGACATTTGTCATTTGTCATTTGTCATTTGTCATTTCTTCGGGTCCAGATAGGACTGGACCATGCCATCGAGATCCGGCCGCGGACCTCACCAGTCTCGCGTAGGCGCACGTAGTAAATAGAATCCTCCCTGAAACTCCAGTCAAGGTTGCTCCAGATGAAGTCGAGGGCATGCGGAGAAAAGGAGAAGATCACCTGAAACCCTCCATCCGATTTACAGTAACGAAGAATTTCTACCTGCTCGATTTCGTTGTAACCGTGAGCCTCTACTCGGAGTTCAGGAGTGTTCTTAACTATCACCTCCTCACCTCCTGGCCGGCCATTGATTGAAAACTCGAGCAGGGTCCTTACCCCCGTCGTCCCGTACGTTCTTCTTGCGTAAAGTGCGTCAAAGACCTCGGTTCGGGTTAGGCGTGGAGCCTTCACCGCAGTCAGACCCCAGTGGGGTTGTCCCGGCTGAGCTCGGTGGTCATCCGAAGAGGCTACCGTGCTGAGAGCCAGACCCGCGCGCCAAGCATCCTGAGCATACTGAGGTTGCTTCAACGACTTGCTGGGAGAGGTGAAATCACTCTGTTCGAAGGCGAGTGGATGATCAGGGGCGTAATACTCACTGTGTCCGTGAGCGGAATAGATCTCAAGGTTCCGCCGCAACTCCTCGTCATGGACATCCCCGCGAATCGGGGCAGGGAATTTTCCCGTGTGGTGGGGAATGGTCAGAGCGGTCCCGGCATTCAGCGCCTCCCAGAGTTCCGGTAAGGTCACCTGATCTGGAGAAAGAAGGGGTCCCGGTTGGTCACGGAAATAGACGTTATGATGCCCATAAGGAGAGCCGAAGGAACATTCGTAGGCGTGCAGGGTAACAAATTCAGGGGGCTCGTTGTGGCTCTCTGCCAGCAACTTGTAGTCGTCCCAAACATGCGGGCCGAGGCCGCGGGGAGGTCCCTCTGAAGGTTGAAT
>JAUWTT010000334.1 GCA_030614585.1 Acidobacteriota bacterium | reverse complement strand
GACCCCACGGGAAAGACGCAAGAAGATTCGGACATGCATCTAACCACGAAGTCACGAAGTCACTAGTAAGACCCTCTTGTGTTTTAGTGATTTAGTGGTTAATCCCAGCCCCCGGGGAGTAAGACCCAAGTCCCAAGCACCAATTCCCAACTCCCCGTTCGTCGTTCGAAGTTCGTCGTTCGCACTTCGACAAGCCCCCAGTCCCCAGTTCCTAAAGATACTCAGCCGGAAACTTCCAGGGAGCTCGATATTCCGGCCTCGCCATTTCCACTGCCTTCGTATCGCCAATGATTCTCTCGGACTGGGAATCGAATCGGACTGAGCGGCCGAGGCGATACGACAGGTTTGCCAGCGTGATTGCCATATCAACCTTCCAGTGATAGTTCACATTACAGCTGGGTTGCTTGCGGGACTTTATACTGTCGAGCCACTCTCGCTCGTGCCCAGGAGAAGGCGGAATCGACTCGGGCGGAGGAGTCTTGTCGCGTAGCAATTCCCCTTCGGGGACAATTTCGTATTTGCTGTAGTTGCAGAAGAGCGTCCCATTCAGTGCATGGAAATAGATGCCCAGTCGACGCGCCGGTTCGCCTCGTCCAAAATCAAAGGCAAAGCTATTGCAGGTGCTCATCATCCACGTCATGGTGAACTGGTCGTATTGCCAGGTTATCTCCTGGGTGTCTGGAGCATCACCGTCATCCCGAATGACATACCGGCCGCCGGAGCAACTGGTTACTCTTGGTACACCCAGTTCCAAAGCCCAGATGGGAAGATCGATGATGTGAGGAGCCATTCCCGGAGTCCAGCCCCCGGAATAGTCCCAAAAGGAACAGTGATTGTAACTGTCGGCGTAGAGCAGGGAATTAAAGGGTCGAGCCGGCGCCGGTCCACACCACATATCCCAGTCCAGTCCGGAAGGCGGATCTTGTTTCGGTGCGTGTCCGAGGCCGTTCGGACCCTGGTTCATGACATTAAAGGTTCGAACAACACTGACCGGGCCAAGCTTGCCGGAACGGATCCATTCGACAACCCGTCGATAATTTGACCCTGCATGGATCTGAGTGCCGATCTGGCTGATCCGTTTATGTTTATTGACCGCATTTCGGACTACAAGCGTTTCGTCTGGATACATCGTCATCGGCTTTTGGAGATAGATGTCTTTTCCTGCCTCGACCGCATCAACGGCTATGCGAGCATGCCAATGCGGCGGGGTTGCAATGATAACCGCGTCGATCTCAGATGATTCGAGCAGTTCACGGTAGTCGTGATAAGCCTTCGCTGAGGCTTTGTGTTGCTCGACGACTTCGTCTCGCCGCACTTTGGAGACGTCACAGACGGCTTTGACGACAACATCGGGATACTTGGAACAGTTTTCCAGGTTGCCCCGCCCCATGCCGTTGACTCCAATGATTCCCAGGTTGATCTTCTCGCTGGGCGGAGGAGCGCCATGCGATCCCAGGGCTGCAGAGGTAAGAACGTAGGGTGCTGCAACAGTGGAAGCCGTCGTCTTGAGAAACTGCCGCCTGGAATGGCGATGAGCCACAGGCTCGCTCACATTCTGTGATTGGTTCTTAGTGCTGGATTTCCTTTTGGAAGTTGATGCCAATGGATACTCGGTTGCCATAGTTGAGATCCTCCAGGTTAGTCAAACGCTTGTAGATTCGGAGCCTCATCATAGGCTTGCCAGACTTCGGCATGGGTCCTCTCATCGGCTCGTCCTCGGTGAATCCACAGCCGGTATTGCAACACCAACGGCTCTCCCTTCCTTAACGCGTACCGGGTCCGGGAAGCAGGAAAAGTGGGTTGGAACCAGTTTAGGTCAGGATATTCGACCCAGTCACCGGGATAGTCGGGGTTAGCCCTGTTTTGCAGGATGCTCAAGCCCGATAGGGATGTGCCGCCCTCGAAAAGGCCGGAAAGTTCGGCCCAGGCCATTCGCGGGTTCGAATCCTCCACATCTGTGTGGAAGGTAATCATCTGTTCTTTCACTGGAGCCAGGCGGATATTCAGGCCGCCGTACTTATCTGTGTCCCTCCGTGCCACGGTCACGTCTTCATTGAGGGGAGTGAACTGAAAGAGCAGGTCAACGTACCTTCCTCGCTCGTTACCTCGGTATGCACGGATGATCGCGATCTCTCGCACAATGGGGATGCTGTCTTCCCACAGCCAGAGGTTCTCGGCTTCAATCTGGGCGAAGGCGTCGCCACTCGTCAGCTTAAGTTCATCGGTCGGACGTGCAAAAACTTGTTGCAGAGCATGGAGGTCCCCCATCTCTTCGCCCCACTGCACCTCCGGCCAAGCCCAGTAGATCCCCCGATGATGGGGATGGTCTAATGACCAGTCACGAGTGAGTTCCTCCCCGTCAAAGCCGTAAAGAGGATGGATGTAGTTACTGCGTGGGCGGGCATATTTCAAGTTATCGGCACTGATCTGTTTCGACAGTTCCCCGGGTTCGACTGTCGAATAGTTGTATCTCAGGACGACTTGGTTACCTTCAATCAGGGCAATCTGACCGCTCTCAAGGTCTCTGGCTGCCTGCATTATCGGTTGCGGCTCGTCCTGTCCAACAGATGCACACCCAATCGCTGTTGTAAGAAGGACGGATAAGATCAGTGTTGATAGGTCTATGGAGGGCGGTTTCCTGATTGTCACTTTGTTTCTATTAAACCACCAAGATAGACGGGAATATAGTAACGTTCAAAAGGTGCAGCATTGATGCTATCCAGATTGGCCGCCTCGGTCGGCGCTCAGTCGCCTCGCGAAAGAACAACCTCTGTCATTTGGCTCGGAACCGTCCAGCGGAGGAGGGTGCGGTCTTCTGGATCGATCCAGAAATCCATTCTGAGCCCTGTGTCCCCAACGCTTTCGATTTTGAGGCCTTCCCATTCCTCATCACCGACGATGAATCTCTGAACACCTCTGGGCTTCAACCTCATTCCGAAAACACGCGGGGACTGTTGAACCAGCTGAGGAACCACGAAATGGACTTCGCTGCCCTTGTCGAGAGGGATCGACGCCAGCATGACGAGGTAGTGGTCCAGCAGGAAATTGTTGTCGAGTACGTACTCATCCCCTTCCAGCGGTATCTGTCTTGTGAACTCCTGAGGACCGGTCTTCACTCGGATCGTGCTCGCCTTCTCGCTAAAGGTCGCCGTAATCAGGGTTGGTACACGTCCCCCGACAAAAGTCATCTCGTAGTCGAGGGGGCGTCCTTCCGGCCATCGGTAAACAGTGCGAGCATTGAGGCTGACTTCGAAGCTCCTTGCTCCCCGGGTCAGCATGAATCGGATGTTGTTAGTGGTTTCGAGCCTTCCTTCACCGACCATCGTGCTGACAACTCTGCTGGTTCCGACCCGAGAGCCACCCATGTAGAGATCGTACAGCCACTCTCCGCCCTCAGGCAGTCCCTTTGCTGCCAAAGAAGCTGAAAGAATGGAGGACAGAAGAATCCATCTGAGGGGGTTTGCGGAGAGGCAGATGACTCGCTTCACGTTCACATTTCAGATGCTATTGCAGATACCGTAACAGACCAAGCTCGACGCTTGAAATCCGAGTCTAAGGTCCCTTAATAATGCAAACCACCAAGACACCAAGGAAACTAAGGTAAACTCATTAATCTCAGTGTTCCTTGGTGCTCTTGGTGTCTTGGTGGTGAATTCCTGAGTCATTCCGAATACGCCCCTGATCACCTGATCCTCACTCCGGGTGTGGCCATTCAACAGGCGACTTGTGGAAGTGCACGAGTTTCCAATTTCCATCGATCTTGGCTCGCAGATCAGACTTCGTCTAACACAACGTACGGAGGTCGATATCTGCGAGTGAGCAATCCATTGGCTTGGTCGTCGTTTACAAACTGCTCACTGTGAGAGTCGAACATAACGGTGTGTCCGACCCGGTACGCTATGTTACCCAGGTGGCACAGCGCGGTGGACATATAGCCTTCGAGAATGTCCGCATTCAGATCCTGCCACTTTCGGGAGCGCACGCAGTCAACAAAGTTCTCGAAGTGTCGCGAGACTGAGTCCTCTTGAACCCAGGGAATTGACTCAAACGGCTGGTTGGCCGCTGCCTTGGCCCCACTATAGTCCAGCTGGGTCCAGTTCACGCTGAAGCCCGGTTTTCCATCTCGTCCCATGAAAGTCTTGAACTCTGACCCCTGGATCATCCCCCAGCCGTCAGACCCGAAGAAGAAGTTGCCGATTTTCATCCCCTCTTCGCTCCCGGTGTACCATCCGCGCACCTCGAAATGGAGTATCTTGCCATCCGGGTACTCATAGGTAGTGTACTGGGTGTTTGGAGTTTCCTGGTCCGTACCCTTACCGGTCTCATAAAGGCCTCCGACAGCGTTTATAATCCGTGGGTGTTCCCGTTTTCCCATTCCCCACCGCATGACATCCATCTGGTGGATGCCCTGATTTCCCATGTCGGTATCACCGAAATCCCAAAGCCAATGCCAATTGTAGTGAAGCTTGTTCTCGTTGTAGGGACGCCATTGGGCCGGCCCGAGCCACATGTCATAGTCCAGCCCCACAGGCACCTTTTCGTCCGGCATTCTTCCGATCGTGTTACGCGGCTTGTAACAGACGGCTTTTGCTGCATACAACTCTCCCAGCCCCCCTTCAGCCATAAACTTAATGGCCGCCTGAGCGACTAAATCGCTGCGACTCTGAGTTCCTGCCGCCACGACCCGGTTGTATTTACGAGCCGCTTCAACCGCCTTGCGGCCTTCCCACACGTTGTGACAGACCGGCTTCTCACAATAGACATCTTTACCTGCTTGGCATGCCCAGATTGTCTGGAGAGCGTGCCAATGGTCGGGAGTCGCGATTGCCACGGCGTCCACGTCCTTATCATCCAAGACTCTCCGAAGGTCAGTTTCGGTCCTGGGATTGCCTCCGTGTTGCGCCTTCAAGTTGTCCAGGTGTTCACCGAAAAGTCGTTCGTCGACATCTACAACGCAGGTAACCTGGACATTAGGAACCTTCTGAAACGCCCCGTAATGGTATGCGCCTCTCGAGCGGATTCCGACAACAGCCACATTGATAGTCTCGTTGGGGCTCTGCCTGGCAAAGCTTGTTTTCGCCAGGCCGGCAGTCGTAACTGCTCCAGCGGTTATTGCAGAAGTCTTGCTGATGAACTGTCTTCGATTCATTCCAGTGCCTCCTAAGGATCGGTTTGCACCATCGACACTAAACCGGAGGCCCGGAGAAATCAAGCGTGAATGGTCTCGGGGCTTGGGGCTTGGGGCTTGGGGCTTGGGGCTTGGGGCTTGGGGCTTGGGGCTTG
>JAUWTT010000639.1 GCA_030614585.1 Acidobacteriota bacterium | reverse complement strand
GACCTGATCACCCAGGACAAAGTAGTTGATTACCAGATGATGGCCGTCCAATTGCCAACCCCAAGGCTCTGTCGGCGAAGGCCTTCCCATTACGGTCAGGAAATACTTTTCCTCACCATAGCTCAGAATGTCGTTATTTAGTTCCCGCAGTGTTTGATCGGTTTTCATAATGTCCCGGCTCAGCTTGAGCCCCTTGGCGCTGAGGGACGCGCGCAATAGATCAAAGGCGGCTTGGTGCTGAGCGCCTGTCATCTCCTCCAGACTTACACCTTGTCGCACGTATATCCCGTTATCGACATTGCACCACCTGCGCCATTCGGGATCGTCCACGGCGAACAGTGTGCGGATTTGCTGCTCGGGCTTCAGTATGCTGAGGAAGTGTTCTGCGGCGGTCCTAATGGGCTCGGTCGACACGCCAGTGGAACGAATTGGGAAGAGACCCGGGGTGATCCCCTTGGTTGTCCCGATCCCCCTAAAAGGCTCCGCGAGAGCAGCGATCTCCTGCCTTGAAAACCACCGTTTGGCGGCCAGCAGGGCATCGTCATACTCGGTTTGGGAGAATGCCGGTGAGGCCAAGAGCAAGCCGAGAATCGTAATCATGACCCCGATGGGTCGAACGCTTCGTGTCATCGTTTTTCGGTGCATTGAACAATAGTATGGCTAAGCCAAGAACTGGGTTTCATGAAAAGCAGAATAGATTGGGACTATCAGTCTAAGAGGCAAGATGTCAGTCTTGGGTAGGTTGCTGCACCTGTCACTTTTCCGAAACGACCAGGCGGATACGGTAGTCTGATATCTCCAGCGTCTGGGTAGAAACAGGAGCCGGAGTGACCTCGAGCAATTGGATCTGCAGCCCGTCGTATTCAGCAGTATCTTCGCCTGCAACAGGGGATAGTTGCACAGTCTCGCGTTCGTTTGATCCCGAAAGGCGTAGGTCTATCTTGACTCGGCCCTCCCAAACACATTGGACATCCGTCGGACAGCGAGAGTCTTCAGCTACACTCCAGAACTCGATCTGGACACCCTGCACCTTTGCAACCTGGCCGGCAGAAAGCTCAAAGGGCGTATCCAGTGACGGTTCAAAATCAGGAGTTTGACTAGCAAAAGCAATGGCAGGACGAACGCCCAGGTTCGGATAGCCGTTGGTCGTTCTGAATGCGCCCAGACTCAAAGGCGCCTCAGACTTGATTTCGATAGTCCCCCTGTAATCAAGTGGGAAAATCGCAGGAAACGCAATCGTCCAAAAGTGTTGAAAATAATCCGCCAATAACTCCCCCGGGCCTAGAATAACCTCGCGCGTGTTGTCGGGTCGCAAGGTCAGCTGAACTTTGCTCGAAACTCCGGAGAGGTTGGCCACCGTGAAGGCGGTGCTCAGTCGCTTCATGCCGGCAAACAGCGAGACTGGCAACACAAACTGTTTGCTTGCGACAGTGGGAAAGAGCTCCGCTTCATAAAGGAGTCCCTCTTCGAAAGCCGATCCTTCTGCTTTTGTTTCCACTTTGGCCACTTGCAGGGAAGCCTGCGGGTGAAGTGGACCTTCGGAGACGAGCCGAGCCCAGCCAAGGTTTGCACCCTCCTGTGGAACGAGTCGCAACACCAGGGTCGATTGGCTGGGGATTGAGAAGTTCACCTCGTTCCCCACACGTTCGAGGGTTCCCACCGGTCCTACCCAGTCTTGAGTAGTGGCAACCTCCATGGGTGAACCATCAGACTGGAAGAAGGCCAACGTGGCACGAATCGGCGCCCCGGAACCCTCCCGGAAAGTCTCCACTTCATTCATGAACCTAAACTGAGTCCCATAAACGGTTTCCCCATGGACACACGGGCATATGCCGACGTAGTACAACTTGTAGGCATCGTCCACCTGGTTGAGAGTGGCTCCCGCAACAAATTGTGCAGCCATCAAGAGCATCAGCGTGCCCAGGGTCATCTTTGCCAGAACCTCAGACCTGAAGACAGTTTCCGATTTCATTTTTCTTCTCCCATCACCTACTAGCCAGATGGCACACGCTCTCCCCTGTTTGGATGACGCATATCTGGCCACAGTTCAACTGGAAATCGGTTGTACTGGTTTAAATTGGGTTGGGGCTACCAGCTTCCAGTTTGAAAAGTTCTTTCCGTCACCTCCTCAATCATACGCTCTTTCCAGTAAGCTCCATGAACTACCACCTGAAGACGCAGATCTTCGAGGGTTGACTATTGACGGTTGGTCTCGCCTGAACTATACTCCATAATCAATTCCACTTAACGTTATTTACACTTAGTTCAAACACACTAAGTGAGGCTTTTAAGAAGAGGAGCTTTTGTGTAGCTCTGGTTGTCTTAGGTGTGCTGTCTGTCGATCAGTACAGTCAGCAGGTGCAGAATGAGAACCGGGACCTGAGTGCCGAGTTCAGTT
>JAUWTT010000097.1 GCA_030614585.1 Acidobacteriota bacterium | reverse complement strand
CTCCCGTGATCATGTTCTTGATGTAGTCCGCATGCCCCGGACAGTCCACGTGCGCATAGTGACGGTTTTCCGTCTCGTACTCCACGTGCGCCGTCGCTATCGTGATCCCTCGCGCTTTCTCTTCAGGAGCATTGTCAATCGAATCAAACGTCCGCACTTCCACTCCCGGGTTCTTCCGTGCCAGTATCATCGTCATCGCCGCCGTCAGCGTCGTCTTCCCATGATCCACATGCCCAATCGTCCCCACATTTACATGCGGCTTCGTACGCTCAAATTTTGCCCTTGCCATAACGTCTCCTCATTCCCTATTCATCAATACAAGTCGATGGAGCCCACGACCAGGATTGAACTGGTGGCCTCTTCCTTACCAAGGAAGTGCTCTACCACTGAGCTACGTGGGCTCAGCTCCAACCTTCTCCAGTCGGCACAACCCTACTCACAAGCCTCTCGGGGCCTATTGTTTAACTGGAGCGGGAGACGGGAATCGAACCCGCGACCAATAGCTTGGAAGGCTATGACTCTACCAGCTGAGTTACTCCCGCATCAACCTAACAATCGAAAAACTGTAATTATCCCTAATTCTCGGGAGTTAAGCAACTCTCGATACTTCCCTCGATACTTCCCTAATTCAACCTCTCAAAGCGGCAGAGTTTGGAGGGGGCAGGATTCGAACCTGCGTAGACCGTAAGGTCGACGGGTTTACAGCCCGTTGCATTTGACCACTCTGCCACCCCTCCATTAGCAACCGGGTAACGCCAATCACCCAGCCCAAACAAACCATGTATTTGGCGCCGCTCCGTCCTTTGTCATCCCAGAAATAGCCCATTCCAGAGACAATCCAGTCACACCCCCGCTCACAGGAAACCGACATATTACCACAAACAAGAGGCGCTAACGCAACCATTACACGAGTCTCTTCAAGCGACATTGGAAGGCTTAATGAAAGGACACGTTTCGGGTACAAATCAAACCCGGTTCGTCGGCCGGAAATCCTCAGGGGCAAGGCAAAAGCTGGCGAAGGGACTTGAACCCCCAACCTACTGATTACAAATCAGTTGCTCTACCAGTTGAGCTACGCCAGCACAAACCCGATCCAGAAAAACTGCCGAGAGCCGTATTCAGGAATCCCAGAAGGTAGCAAACAGCGTCCACTTTGTAAAGCAGGATCAATGCACTCTACCAGCCTCCAGGTATTGTAGAAACCCATTGGCCCATTAGACACAAGAAGATCTTACTAGTGAATTCGTGCTCTAGTGGTTGATTCTGTTTCCGGCCGCCCAAACGGAGGGGCATCTGGAATTCTTCATTCTTTGTCGTGAACCTAATCGCGAACTTTGTCGGAAACTCGGGTGGGCGAATCGACAAGGTTCACGACAAAGCTTACGACAAAGCCCCGGCATCCGGTATCCGGCATCTGGCATCCAGCATCCAGTTTCTGGCATCCGCCTTCGCTCTTCGAGCTACGGCGCGACAGGTCCGGCAGACGACCACCTCGACGCTTCATGCATTCGCTATTTATCTCGAAAAGCTAGCTGTTTCGCCGAGATCCTGAATCGCCAAAGGAGTTTAATGAACTCTCTATCGGAAAGACGCTTCATTTTTCGCACCGAAGTTCTTTTCTTACACATCTCAGGCGCTCCTACCAAGGCAGCTGCGTAGGCCCGGAGAATGGCCCCAACCAAACCTCTGGACGACTCTCGCTTTCGATAGTTGCCCGCGGGACCGGCTCCGGTAAGAAAGGCTGCAACATTCCAAGCCCACCTGGCTGCGGTAAGGAAGGGGTTCAGGATCAGGATTGAAAGCGGAAAACACTTCATGGCCAACCAGAATCGATTCCTCTCAACCCAAAATATCTTCTGCGGCGAGTAACTCCCCAAGGTTGAGGAGTGCCGATGGTAGACGACAGCTTCTGGTACATACTGGCATGTCGCCCCCAGCAGGCGGATGCGGATTCCGAGATCGGCGTCATCACCATACGCGAAGAAATCCTCGTCGAAACCTCCCACTTGATCCATCAACTCGCGTCGATAGAGCGCTGCACACCCATCAGGGAAAAGAGTCTCTTCCCTTCTGTCGTACTGGCCTCTATCTCTTTCGCCCGTTCCCCTGCCACGATTCTGTCCGTCGAGATACATAAGGTGGCCAACCTTGTCGATCACATCTCCACCGTAGAACAGTATCTTCGAAGCGCACATTCCAGTGTCCGGATCGTTCAGCATCGGAGCCATCAACTGCTCAACCCAGTCCTTTTCTGCCACGGCATCGTTATTCAAAAGCGCTACAAGCTCGCCTTTTGCCCGCCGGAGGCCGGCATTGCACCCCCCGGCAAACCCTAGGTTCTCATCCAGTGGAATCCAGGAAATACGGGGATCGACAAGTGACTTCGCAGCCTTTTCGCTGTGGTCAGACGAGCCGTTATCAATAACCAGGACTTCGAGGTTCCAGTAAGTCTGAGCTACCACAGATCGCAGGCACTCCAAGAGAAGGTCGGCACGGTTGTGATTGACAATGATGACCGACACCCGCGGTTCCGCCTTTGATCCCTCGGAATCTGCTCGACTCATTACTCGGTATCCACCTTATTCCCAAGTCGCGTGGACCGTAACGGTTCCTCCACGCTGCAGAGCCGCTTCCAACAGGGCAAGCGGCTGAGCACTAAAAACGAGCCCAAGATAGGATGCCTCTTTGACAATTGAGGACCGCGATCCATCCTTCCGAGATTCCCTGAGCGCTCTTACCTTACCGGACATTGGATCCAGCCTCGGGAAGGCGCTCGAAACGATGGCTGCGGCATTATCGCGAAGTGAGAAATGCCGGATCTTCTGAATTCGAAATCCACATCTGCCCAATAAATAAAGCAATGAATGCCGGGTATAGTTGCAAACGTGCCGAGGGCAATCCAGACCGTACCAGCGAGTCCCGTAAATCCTGGCCTGGTAGCTTTCACGATTCGGTACCTGCACAATAAGACTGCCTGGCTTTTTTAATAGTTCACGAACACGCTTCAAGTACTGAAACGGTTCCAACACATGTTCCAGCGTATGAAAAAGGGCGACGATGTCGTATTGTTCCCCCGCAGCACGCAAATCCTGCTCTGTTGCACAAACGAGCCGCTCAACCCCCGCCTCAATCCCGGCGTTTACTGCACCTTGAGACGAATCCACGCCAAAAGCATCGAAGCCGGCCTGGCGCGCCAATTTAACGAACGCTCCGCTCCCACATCCGATGTCCAGAAGGCGTTGGTTCTTCGGTTCTGCAAAGAGGGAGGAAAGAAAACGGACTTGATCTCTTTTCAGCACAAACTCTCGATACCTGGCCTCGAGAGGGGCCAGCGACCCCGATTCGCTCCACCAATATCCTTCAGGATAGAATTCAGCCAAACGATCTGCTATTACCTCGGGGTCTTGAAATAGAAGGCCACAGCTACCACACTCAAAAAGAGGAAAACTCTCGTCAACGGTCCGAAAGAATCGATCCTTCAAGTGATAGCGAACCCGGCTCCTTGGATACTCACAGACCGGACATTCCATCACAATGTCCTCCGTACCCGCCGCCGCAAGAGAACGAAACGAGCAGAAACTACCTTCAGTCTCATTCTGCGCGCCGCCCCCTCCCAGGTGTCACTCTCTTCTTCAGCAGGAAGACCAGATTCGTCCACCCGTCCCTCCAGGGCCTCAGTTTCTTCTCCCCAGCCCGATTTGAGTATCGGATCGGAATTTCCCTGAATCCGATCTCGGCTTTGGTAATTGCTTCCAGCTTTATCTCTTCCGAGAATGCCATCCCATCGCTGATTAGCTCCATCTTTTCGAGCGCATTCTTATAGAAGATCCACATTCCGGATTGGGAGTCCCTGATCCAACGTAAGAAGAGCACCGAAGCTACCATGCTGAGAATCTTGTTCCCGACGAGATTCATTCGCGCCATGGCCTGGGAATCCTGCACCGGGAATCTCGAGGCAGAAACAAACCCTACCCCTGAGTGCAGCAGCGCTTCAATAAGATAGGACAACGCATCGACAGGATAGGAATGATCGCCGTCCAAAGTTATGATGATGTCGCCACGGGCATGCAGTAGACCAGTCTTGTAAGCCCTGCCATACCCGCGAACGTTCTCGTGAATCACATTAGCACCCATCTCTCGAGCGATTTTGCCGGTACCGTCAGTTGAACCATTGTCAACGACGATGACTTCATCCACGAAGTCAGGAATCCTGGCCAACACCTGTTTGATCCCTTCCTCTTCATTGAGGCAGGGGATTACGACCGTTATCTCCCGATCTTTATACATTCTTGCTGCCGGCCTCCGCGCGACATCCGGGCTCGTTAGTTCTGCAAATTCGAAACATGGTCATTGATAAGTGCTGTGTACTCTCCTGATCTGTCCAGACGCAGCGCTTCTCGAAAGTGGTGAATCGCCTTTCCACTCTCGCCGATCCGTTGAAAGAGAACTCCGAGATTATAGTGTATCTGTGCCGAGTCCGGGGAAAGTCTCAGGGCCTGCTGGAAGGCGCCTATCGTCTTCTGAGTCTCGCCTAGCACCTCATAACAGGTGGCAAGGAGATCCCACGTTTCCGCCTGAGGGTCCCTCCGAGCTGACTTCTGAAGATAAGGGATTGCCTTCTCATGCCGGCCTCCTCTCGCGAGAGAATACCCCATCCAATAGTTGCCGCGAGGGTCATCCGGGTATTCAGCCAGGAAATTGGTCAGATATCGGATGGCACGAGGATACAGCCAACTTCCGAGTTCTTCGGCATCGATCATCAATAGAGCATAGTTCAGCCAAATGGCCTGGACTTCTCGACGGCGATCAGGAAGACGTAAACTATCCTCGTAATAATCCCGGGCTTTCATCCGCACCTCGAGTGCCTTTTCCGGTCGGCCTTCCTCTTCGAGAATCAGGCCAAGTTCCTTATAGGAATTCGCCAGGTTACTCAGTGTAAATGGATTCGCTGGGTCGAGCTCAAGAGCAGACGAGAAGTACTGGATGGCCTTCTCCTGGAGCGACCTGGCCTCATCCAGCTTGCCTTCCTTGCGCACGCTCATACCCTGCGTCAGGTAGAAACCTCCCAAATTGCTCAAAGGGACAGACTGTTGCGGGGCAAGTTCTGCAGCCCGCATGGTCAACTTCAAACCCTCGTCGTGACGACCTTCACGGTAGGAGGTTAAACCCAGATTGATGTTCGCCCGGTAAGAGTCGGGTGCGCTCTTGTAAGTAGCTTCCCAGAGCGTCTTCCGATTCTTCCAGTCACCATTCCTGGCTATGACGAGCGCTGAGCAAACTATTACAAGCATTCCCAGAATTGCCCCGATCCACTTCCTCTGCATCCTGGTGGAAAGAGCCGAAACCCCAACGCCACCAACAAGAGCGGCTCCCACCAGAGGCAGATACAAGAAATGGTCTGCTGCAATCTCATGGAATGGAATCAGTTGAAGCACAGGCGCCAACATGACAGGAATCCACAGGAGCCCCACGCTGAGATATGCATTCCTACGAAAGATCCACAGACTCAGTCCAAGGTACGTGATCACCACAAAAACTGAAAAAAGCGTGGCAGGTGCCGGCAAACCTGTTGAAATTGGAAACACCTGTCCGGTGTAATCAGCTATCAGCGGATGAGGAAAAACAATGAGTTTCAAGTAATGCACAAAGAGCTTGAAGGATGTTCCCAGGTGAGTTGAAAGGGAACCACCCCAGAGGCCTTCCATCCGACTCGCCCGATTGACGAACATGGCGCCATACAGGGCCAACGCAGCCAACAGGGTGAAGACCCCATACAGCCAGGGTTGCCGTTTGACAGCCAAAAACAGAGCTCGAGGGATCGAAGGTCGCCCATCCGATTCCTCGTTCCATTCCCTGAGTGCGTCAACGAGCAGCAGTATCACAGGGAACACTATGGCCACCTCTTTGGAAAGGACAGCCATCAGGAAGCAGGCGAATGCAATCGCCAACTTCGAATAGTCTCCATTGCGACTTCTGAGGTACAGATTTAGTCCGAGCAGGATAAAGAAAGCCGCCAAAAGGTCCTTTCGACCAGAGATGTAAGCAACCGCAGCGCTCTGAACCGGATGGACCGCGAAGAGAAGTCCAGCGCTCCCTGCAACCAGGTTTGATCGAGTCAGCTTAAGAAAAAGGAAGTAGGCAAGTAGAACATTCAGGCCATGCAGTAGAACGTTGACTAAATGATAGCCAAATGGATCTTCGCCACCAATCGCGTAGTTGAGGGCATAGGTCAACGTCCGAACCGGACGATAGCCGTCCCAATAGACGATTGAAAACCAGTCCAAATTCGTAACGTTCGGGTTCTGCAGGATGAGGGTGACATCGTCAAAAACGAAGTCGTGCCCCAGCGTATTCAAATAGAGGCCCACACTAAGCAGGAATAGACCTACGCTGATCCATAGTCTCCATGAAGGAGTCGTGGAGGGCTTCTTTCGATGAAAGTGCTTGTTTGGAGGGGGCTTCCTAGACATTTGCCCCGCGTCCCCTTAGCTCGCTCACAAGATCAAGTAGATTGTCTATGGCCTGGTTCCAACTCATCCTTTGGCGAAACTCTCGGATGTTCTCTTGAAATTCCTTCTTCTTCTTTGCCTCGAAGTAGTGAAGGATCTTCTCAGCAAGTGCTTCTGCGTTTCCCGGTGGAACGAGGCCGCCCGTCTTCCCTTCAATCACGATCTCCGAAAGGCCTCCGACATTGGAGGCAATGACAGGGACGTCAAACTGGTACGCTGCCGACACAACTCCGCTCTGAGTCGCCTCAATATAAGGCAGCACCACAACGTCTGCACTTCTAAACACATGCGGTACCTCCTCGTTGCTGATGTAACGATCGATCCAGGTGACTTGATCCTCCAGGCCGTTCGTGTGCACCAATCGTTTAAAGGGTCGAGGATTCACATAAAACTCGCCCGCTATTGTAGCTTCGAAGGGCATTCTCCCCTGCAACAGGGCCAGCGCCTCGAGGAACGTCCCCAAACCTTTATAGGGCCTGATTTTGCCAAAGAAGAGTAATCGGGGAACCTCGCTCTCAGAGAAGGAGTCATTGTCCCAGCGCTGATAGAACTCGAACAGGGGAAGAAAGATCTTTCTGACGGGACCGGTAGGCCTGAACTCCTTCAACAACCGGACGAGCCCGTCGGCATGGACTAGAAAGCCGTCCGCATGATTGAAGGAACGTTTCACTATGAGACGTTCAATCGCTTCGCGTCCAGGAAACTGCACCTCTCCATGAGAGAGGATGTTGTGGCATAGAAAGATAACCGGAATCTGGGACTGAGCCTTCACTGTTCTACAAATACTCGAGTAGGCAACTCCAAAGAATGGTTGCCACCACTGGAAGACTACCGCGTCAGGTGCATATTCCAGAATCCTCTGAGCAACCACAGACCAGCTGGAGGGCCGGAGTGAGTCAAGAAGAGCCTCTCCCGGCACGATAAAAGGTTCCTGGCTCGAATCCGTCTGGGTTTTTCCCGGGAAGAAGAAATCAGGATACTGGCGCCGAAAGCTGATCAGCAGAGCCTCATGCTCAACCGAAAGCGCCCTGAACAGCGCAGAGTTATACTGCGCTATCCCTCCCCGAAACGGGTGTGCAGGGCCCACTAAGGCGAATCTCATTCTCTCGCTGCTCTATGCTTTCCAAACGGCAAGGTGGTTTCTCAGTCGAACAGGATTCAAGTAATGATATCGCCCGAGTTCCTATTCCACCCGCTTGCGATTTAATAACATGGACCCCTGAACCTTACAGAATTCAGCGCCTGCTCTCCAAAGAGGGTGCTACAGCGGAATCTTCGCCTATCTGCCCACGAATTTCAAGGATCTCTCTGATCGAGTAGTCGTCCTCTCGCTTGGCAGAATAGGCGATCATTTCCGCCAAAAGGCCAAACAGAATGAATTGCACGCCAACGATCAAGAGAAGAACACCGAGTATGAAGGCGGGACGATCCTCGATCCAACGCCCGTAAAACCAGCCAACGGTTAAATAGGCCTCAATCCCGAGACCGATCGTCCACAGGGTGAGACCGAAAACTCCGAAAGCGTGCAGGGGCTTTCGATTGTACCGAGTCAACATGATGACGGTAAGCAGATCAAAGAAACCTCCCAGCAACCGTGAAGCCCCGAACTTACTGACGCCGAATTGCCGCCGGTTGTGAACAACCGGGACCTCCGTTACCAGAAACCCTCGATAGCTGGCCAGTACAGATATATACCGATGCATTTCTCCGTATACTTTGATTTCCTCGACGACTTCCCGCCGATACGCTTTGAACCCACAATTCATATCGTGTATTGGGACACCCGTCAGATAGGCCGTTACAAAGTTAAATACCTTGGAAGGGATTCTCTTGCCCAAGGGGTCCTTACGATCTTTCTTCCATCCCGACACCAGATCTGCTCCAGAGTCAAGCCTCTCAATGAGCTTGTGCATTTCCGAAGGCTCATCCTGAAGGTCCGCATCCAAGGTCACAATGACCTCTCCGATCGCGTAATGGAAGCCCGCAGAGAGAGCCGCCGACTTGCCGAAATTCCGACGGAATCGAATAATTCTCACGCGAGAATCGGACGACTGAATCTCCGCTAAGACCTTTGCAGATCCATCAGTACTCCCATCGTCTACGTAAACAATTTCGGCTTCAGCATCGAATCTCTTCAACTCTTCGACTATTCCCGCATGTAACTGCCGAAGAGACTCTTTTTCGTTGTAGAGGGGGACGATAATAGATATGCTTTCCATCGGCTCAGATCTAGCAGCCAAAATCGCCCCGATTATAGCACAGGGCGCTCTGAGCGCTGACAGAATGACGTAGTAATAACGAGCTTTAGAGGAACATTCTTCGATGAAAATCTTGATCACAGGAGGAGCAGGGTTCATAGGCTCACACCTGGCGGAGCACTTCATCCGTCAAGAGCATAGAGTCTTCGTAATAGATGACCTTTCGACAGGTGAATTCGAAAACATCGTGCACCTGAAATCACACCCTCAATTCCATTACGTGATTGACTCGATCATGAACGTACCTGTCACCGCGGAACTTGTGGACCGTGCCGACATGATCTTCCACCTCGCAGCGGCCGTGGGTGTCAAGCTCATCGTTGAGAGCCCGGTTCGAACGATCGAAACCAATATTCGAGGAACCGAGATCATCCTTGAACAGGCAAACAAGAAGCATAAGCCCGTTATCATTTTTTCGACTTCCGAAGTCTATGGCAAGAGCGAGAACGTCCCCTTTTCGGAAACGAGCGACCTGGTTCTGGGCCCGACCACGAAAGGTCGTTGGAGCTATGCCTGCAGCAAGGCGATCGACGAATTCCTGGCCCTGGCATATCGCCGCGAAAAAGGACTTCCAGTCATTGTGGTCCGCCTATTCAACACTGTTGGCCCGCGCCAAACGGGAAGATACGGCATGGTACTACCGACGTTTGCGGGTCAGGCATTGCGAGGAGATCCGATCACTGTATTTGGTGATGGAACTCAAACTCGATGTTTCGCACACGTCTCAGATATCGTCAGCGCCCTGGACCGACTCTGTCAAACTGAAAGCGCGCTCGGGGAGGTCTTCAATATAGGGAATGACGAGGAGATCAGCATGCTCGAGCTAGCCCACAAGGTTAAGGAGATTGCGGGAAGTTCTTCGGAAATTGCACTCATTCCCTACGAGGAGGCTTACGAAGCCGGTTTTGAGGATATGCCACGTCGCGTTCCCGATCTTTCGAAGATCAAGAGCGCGATCAATTACCGCCCGAAAATGTCAATTGACGACATTGTGACTAGTGTAGTCGACTCCCTGCGAGAGGAGTAGACTTCCGGACTAACCACCAAGACACCAAGATCACCAAGAATCAAGGGTTTACGGTACTCCCTTGGTGCTCTTGGTGTCTTGGTGGTTAGTTTCAGCTTCCTTTGCCCCGCAGGACAACCTTGATCGTCTCCAGGATGATGATGAGATCCAGCGAAAAACTGTAGTTGTAGATGTAGGCTAGATCGTACTTCAGCTTATTCTCGGCGGCGGTATGGT
>JAUWTT010000651.1 GCA_030614585.1 Acidobacteriota bacterium | reverse complement strand
TGATGCACAAACCCCGCTCAACAGCGGCATCGTTTTCCAACACAACCTCTTCCACCTGGTATTCCATCGTCAAGTCATACTTGCCAAAGAGGAAACCATAGAAGCTGGACACGGCCTCAGTACCAATGACCGGAGGAATATCTGAAATATACAAAACAACATCGGGGGTAAAACCGGCTGCCAATTTCTCCAAATTCTTTGTGTTTTCGGCCTCAGTGATCTGGTCACGGATCTCTGCAATCCGGGCCTTTACTTCAACTCCCTCCACCCTCGGCACTGGTATTGCCAACAAGAAAAGCATAGCTGCCGCAATGCAGGTCTTACTCATCAATTGTCTCCTTATGAACGATCTTGTTCACAATCCGGCAACACACTACTTCCATGGGCCCGGCCTCCTGCTCACCAAAACCTACCCGGCCCCCGGGGTAATGCACCAACTGTTCGTGGGCAGAAGTAAACAGTGTCCCTTACTTCCCTAAGGGGGGGCGGGTGGCAACCACCTGGGCCTACCCGACACCAATAACTCCCGGGCTTATCCCGAAATAGGAATCGGCTCAACGTCGTCGATGTCGATGTTCTGCCGCGCGTGCCAGAGATCGTAGTTATCCTGCATCGCGAGCCAACTCTCCGGTGACCGCCCGAGTCCTTTCGAGAGACGCAGGGCCATCTCGGGGCTGACTCCACTCTGGCCATTTACCAGCCGTAAAAAGGTGGATGGGGAGACCCCGAGCTTCAGCGCCACACTTCGGCGGCTCATGTCCAGATGCGGCAAAAAGACCTCTTGAATGAACTCACCGGGATGAGGTGGGTTATGCATGGTCATCAGTGGTAATCCTCGTAGTCGACAGCGAATATGTTTCCCCCTTCAAAGGAGAAAACGATCCGCCAATTCCTGCCTATGAGTGAGTGGCTGCCGCGAGCTGCTCCATGAAAAAAGCCGAACTTCTGATTCCCCCGAAGAAGTTGTCGAGATCGAGTCTCTCATTCGGAGCGTGGGCATTTTCGTCAGGGAGCCCGATTCCCATAAGCAGACAGGGAGCCTCCAACAAGTCTGTGAAGGTAGCCACGATGGGGATCGACCCGCCTTCTCTTTGGAAAACAGGGCGTTTGCCAAAGCCGGCTTCTATCGCTTTCGCAGCTGTGATGAGCGCGGGATGGTCCAGGGAGGCGACCCATGGTTTGCCCCCGTGCATGCTCTTGATTTCCACTTGAACCGAAGGAGGGGCAACCGCTTTCACGTAGTCCTCGAATAACCGCTCGATCTTCTTGTAGTCTTGATCCGGGACCAGGCGCATCGATATCTTCGCCGTAGCTTTAGACGGCAGAACAGTTTTTGCTCCTTCGCCCGTGAAGCCGCTGACCAGTCCATTTACTTCAAGCGTGGGCCGCGCCCAAACTTGTTCGAGTGGCGTGTACCCAGCTTCACCGTTCAAGGCGCCTACACCTAATTCGGCTTTGTACTCTTCTTCATCAAATGGCAGCGCAGCCCATTCGTCTCTTTCTCGCTGAGTCAGGGAAACCACGTCATCGTAAAACTGAGGAATCGTTACCCGATCATTCTCATCCTTCATCGAAGCTACAATCTGAGACAAGACAAAGGCGGGATTTGCCACAGGACCTCCGAAGGAACCCGAATGAAGATCACCTTTTGGCCCGGTCAGCGTTATCTCCATATAGGCGAGACCCCGAAGTCCGTAACAGATAGAAGGGACGCCCCGGGCGAAAAATGCGGTATCTGAAATCAGAACTGTGTCAGTCTTCAGTAGGTCGACATGCTCACTG
>JAUWTT010000053.1 GCA_030614585.1 Acidobacteriota bacterium | reverse complement strand
TGGTAAGACAACCATCCCTGGTTGTCATCAACGGGAGGGCAGCCATTTCGAGTCTCACACCGGAGTGACAAGCAAGGATGCATGTCCTACCGTGAGCCACGGTTGGGGCTCGGACCGGAGTGACAGGCAGGGATGCGTGTCTTACGGTGAACCATGTTTGGCGCTCTGGACTTCTCGATCAGCCTGTGAGCGACAAAGGACGTGGAATCTCGCTTCTATTCTCTTGAATTCCTTTAGCCACAAGTGAGGATTACGCCTCAGCCTCCTTGAGGATCTTCTCTATCGTCGGATTGGGGCTTTCAATATCTTCCGCGGATCGAATGGTGATCGTTGGTATCGCGTCGTGCTCTCGGTGAATCCTCGATCTCAGTATTTCGGAATCGTTCCCTCCTCCCAGGTGTGAGTACCCGAACGCCCGGCACAATTTGCCGAAGAGAAAGTCATTCAGGGCGCACCCGCCAGTCCTTTCGAGACCTTCAATTGAAGATTGCCAACTCCTGAACAAGTGAACTTGTGCGAAGGAGAGTCCCTGGAAGGTGATCTCGTTGAGCCCTTCTCCACCCACCACGAGACCGTTGCCCAGATCACCGACATGGTGTATCAACCGGTTCATCCCTTCGGTAGAGGTTAGGCCTTCGACCAGGCAGTTGTGCAGGTTGCCTGTGTTCAGAGTTACATCAATGAAAGCGCTTTCGAGGTCAAGCTGCTGAACCGCTTCCTGCATGGAGTCCCCCAGAATTGACCGCCAGGTGCTTAGACCGGGATGGACTTTCACCATCACTTTATTTCCCTGGTACCTGAGGCGAGCCGCATTGGATTCGGGTACTCCCTTAGGTCCACTGCCGAACCAACTCCACCCCCAGAGGTCCTTCGTTTCGAGTCTCCGATACTGGAAGTCTCGGATTTTCGCGTAGACCGGGTGGGTAGGGTCCATGTCAATTGAGTTGAAGTGGGGCATGATCCGAAAGCCCATCGCACGTCCCTTGCTGATGAATTCCTTAGCCCGATCACTTGCCTGGTAGGTCGGATAATTCTCGTCGTAGGGATCGGTTCTCCAGTGTGAGAAGTGGATTAGGACCGCCTCAGGGGCAACTCTCTTGGCCAGGGCATCGAGGATTTGAGTTTCTCCACGGCACCAGGAAATGGCCATTCGAATGTGCTGTATCCACTCTTTTCGACGTTGCTCCTCCCGAGCCAGGCTGTAGGCTTCCCACAACCAATGCCGGTAGTCGGCTGCCGGCACCTTCCAGTCACCTTGGAAGACATTGATTCTCCAGGTCAGCCCACCTGCGGCCAGGTTTTCATCAAGAGGACCGTACGCTTCCGTGTCGAGGCCAATCGAGTTGGGCCTGCCGGGTCCACCCACTTTCAGGGCCTTGTAGCGGTAACGGTTGTCTTGAGCGTGGATCCAGAAACCGGAGGACTCGGATTGGAGGATTGCCAGTCCAGCCTCCCAAGACCTGGGCCACTCCCAGAAGGAGTTCTGGATCAGATGATCACTGCGAGGTAACTTCACGCCCTGGAAAAAAGGAGCGACCAGCTTCAAGCCGGGCTTAATGCCCCAGACATTCCACCGGCAGGCTCGCACCCCAGGCCGGGAAGAATATGCGGAAGGTTCGATCAGCAGGTCTCCGGTTTCCGGGCATACGGAAATGGTGATGACTCCATCTCCTTTGAAGCTCTGGTAAACAACTTCGGCTCTTAGAGGGGAAATCTGCCGAACCACAGCTTCACCGAGATCGCTCTCACCGACTTCGGCGATCTCTTTGTGCGGATACACGAGCTCGAGGGTCTGGCGTGTTGTGGAGTCTGTCTCCAAGTACTCCTCGCCGGTCTGCCGATTCTTCAGATAGGTTAACCTACCGGAATCCAGGGTCGCTTCCATGGTGCTCGTTCTGACCGTCACGCGCTTTCCACTGACCGTAAGAGTCGCTTCCCGACTTTGGCTTACGGTTGCTGTTGTGGACGTCGCTGACGCAATCTCGGATGAGCCTGCGGCCAAGACGGCTGCTCCGGCTGTCCCTTTAATAAAGCCTCTTCGAGAGAAAGTGGTTGATCCTGACATCGTTTCGCTCCTGTCTAATTAAGCGTTTGGGTGGAGGCAGTCGTCGCTCCCACGGCTGCCTGCCGTGTTCGCCGGCTCTCAGGCCTCACCCCACTGCTTGAGGATATACTCCCTGGCCCTTGCCAGGGCAGGTTCCGGGCTATCAGTCGCACCAGATTCCACAGTGAGCCAGCCCGAATAGTTATGGTTCTTGAGTTCCCTGAATCCTGGCCTGTAATCAAAGGGGAGGGATCCGGGTTCGATCCTTTTCTCCCCGTCAGCCATGTGCACGTAACCGGTATATTCTCCAAACTCTTTCAGAGTCTCGGAGATGTCGTCTTCTTCCATCTGCATGTGGTAGAAGTCTGAGAGCAGTGCAAAGCCAGGTTCTCCTACTGATTCAATGATCCTGGCACCGTGACCTTGCCGGTTCATGTAGTGGGTCTCCTTCCGCGTCAAGGGTTCCAGCAGGATTTTCACGCCGGTCCGGCTGACGTCCGGTGCCAGCTGCTTGAGGCCTTCGACAAGAATTCCATCTTCGAGTCTAGTGTCGGTACCCTGGCCAAACCGACAGGGGCCGAATGTTGGAACTTCGATTACCCCCATGGCGTCGAGTCGCTGAGCCAGTTTCAGGCGCTCCCTGTCCAATTCAATTGCTGCGGCACGAGTGTCAGGGTCGGGGTCCACCAGTTTGATCGATCCTACGATCGCACTTACGGAGATGCCTGTACCATTGAGCTGCCGGAGTATCTGATCGGCAGACTGGTTGAGGTACTCCGGGCCAAGCTCAATACCCTGGTATCCCAACCGCGATAGTAACTCTGCACGAGCCCGTAGATCGGTTTCCGGGAATGGCCCGCGGACCGCAAGCTGGACACCCAGGCGCTGAGACGTTGGCCTGGAGGTGCAGGCCAAAGAGGGCAGTGCGCACACTGTCAATGCCTGACTCAAGAATCTCCGTCTTGGGTATCTAGACGCTTCCAACCTGGCCCTCCTCTTCAACGGTTCTGGTCCGCTCACTTCCCCAAAACCGGTCCCGTCAATTGGAACTCAGGCTTGTACGGCTTCGACCGTATCTAGCCCTTCTAACACTGCGTGCACTTAAAGTTTTTCGATCAGGGAGTAGTCGGACAGTAGCGCCCTTATCGGAAGCGCCACTATGCCCTTTCCAAGTGAGTACTCCTTGTCGCCGGCGTGGGCAACGTAACCCGTGATGAGACCCAAATCTTCCATGCACGATACCAAGCCTAGCGCATCCTTTTTCTGGGGAGAAGTGTGTAACTTTATTTCGAAAGGTATCACTCGCCGTTTCACGCTGCAGGAGCCAAGGAAGTCCGAATCTCTTTACATGGTGGCGATGATCAGTTAAAAACCCAGGAGTCAAATTTAGTGCCCGATTCGGATTCGGGTTATCGCGGGTTCCTGAAATGCAGATTCTAACAACGCTCGCAATGCTGAAACAAGAAGACCTCGCAAATATCAAGCGGGCAGAGAACAAACGGTGAGATCCCTCGACGCTCGCTGCAATAATGTTTGCTTCCCTTCCTTCCCAAGCGCTGCTTACCTGCGGGTTGCCTTCTACATTCCCATTTTGGTAATCCTTGGCGGTTCGTTTGGTTGGCTGTTGGGAGAAACTTCGGGGCGGGTAATCCAGGTCAACGAGAATGTGGGCTGTTCGGGCTTTTCTTTTTCCACGGACAGTTGCCGCGGGGTTCTGGTTTCAGCGGCTGTCAACCGGGCTGGTCTCCCGACGTTTCAGTCCGGTGGAGATGTGCGTACTCCAACTCAATCCCCCATCCCGGCTCAAGGGAGGCAGCAGAGGGGAAGCCCCCCTATTAGTTCTTTTGGCGGTCAACTTCTACAGAACTTCAAGGGCCTGTTCTCTAAACACAACCTGAAGCCACTGCTGATTGGCTCGGCGGCCACAGGGTTATCTTCGATCGCTGACGACGAAATCCAGGAATACTTTGGCGAAACAAGACGTTTCGAGGCACTGGGTGAAGTCGGTGAAGTCGTGGGAAGTTCCTTGGTCCTGGGAGGCTTTTCCGGAGCCATGTTGCTCTGGGGCTACAACACGGAAAGTGACCAATTTCGTTCTTTCGGCTTCAGTTTAGCCCAGGGTTTCATTGTAAACGCCGCCGTCACGGCCGGGATAAAGGCCGTGATTCCCCGCACCCGGCCCGATGGAGAGAATAATCACTCTTTCCCTTCCGGTCATACCTCCGGCAGCTTTACAACGGCTGTTATCGTGGCCCACTACTACGGCAAATTCGCTATCCCGGCTTACGTCACTGCTGCGTTGGTAGGACTGAGCAGAATCGAGAAAAACAAGCATTACCTAAGCGACGTAGTTGCAGGAGCAACGCTCGGGTTTATTGTAGGACGAACAGTGTGTCGTCAGACAGATACATTCCGTATCGGGCCGATCACGTGGATGCCATTGGTTTTACCGGAAGGAGGGGTGGCCGTCGCAGTGTCCCTGGATCGTCAGGAGTAGCGCTGTATCATGCAGGGCCTGCCTGGCCTCGGATGGCGAAACCGGTCCTACTACCCGATTGCCGTTTCCTGTTCCTTGGCTGCGAACTTTATCATGAGCTTTGTCGATTCGAAGACGGACACTTCGACCAAGTTCGCGACTAATCTCTTGAAGAGGGGCCACTCAACAACCGTTTCCTGAACAGGCACCTGAATTTTGTTTCACGCACTCGGCGGTGAGGCCGGTTGCAAAGCGTAGGGATCAATTCGCTGCTCGTCCAGAATCTGGAGGGCCATGATCTTCCATGCGCCGTCCACTGGCTCCACGGTGATATGGGCTTCGTAGAGGTTCTTACGGGTATGAATGTGTCCCCAGTGGTTCACCGAACCCTCAGCAGTCCATCTAGCCCGGTAAAGCATGGCCAGAGGAGGATCTGAGAGGGTTTCGACCTTCACTTCCTCAATCTCGATATCAGTCACTCGCGCCTGGGCGCCACCGGCCTGGGTTACCGCCAGAGATCTTCGGTTCATCAAGTAGATGTCTGCTAGCAGGTCGCCACTTACACTAGTGGCCAGCTTGTCGTAGACAGCTTCCTCTCCGCGAAACTCGAAGGACCGGTAAGTGTTCCTGAGCAGGCTGTCGAGCACTGCTGTGGCTTGCTCCTCAGTCAAACTGGGTGCTATGGCGGTTGGTCTGGCCACAGACACGTGCAGGAAGGGTCGCAGAAATAAAGCTGCGACGACGAGCACCACAGCAAGTGCCAGATGAAGCGCGAAGGGTTCGGCGCGCCCTTTACGCTTGGTGATCAGCCAGACCAGCGGAATCAATGCCAAGAAGCACAGAGCGCTAGCCAGAGGTACTTTCATCGTCGTCAAAGACTCGTCCAAGTCGATTCGCACAACGGTGGGAGGCTGGTAGGTCTTGAGGTAATTGTTCCATACCTGCACGTTGTCATCCGGCGTAACAAACGATGGGAAAGGGCCGGCCGGATCGATCGTGTCCGTCGGCACCTGCTGAATTCGGTCGGACCACAGGTCCCATTGCACTCTGACCTCACGCGGTATTTCGTCGGTCAGATACGTGATGATCACGCCGATCATGGCGGTATTGATCGGAATCCGCTCCGGCTGCTCGAGGAAGGTCGAACCCATCACCGTGTACTTCACAAAGGCAGTCCGGTCCAGGATCGGTTGCAGCCGTTTCCCGTCGATTGTCACTGCTTCCTGTTTGAGAAAGAACTCGCCGATCCGCTCCTTGAGCGGTTCGTTCTCATCGGGTTCGATGAACTGGTCGCCGCGCAAGCCGAGGTCGAGCCAGGCTTCGAGATCCTTCACTCGCGCGAGGACCTCGTGCCTCACTTCGAGCGGTTCAACGTAAAGGAACGACATCACGCTGCCACGCTGCCATCGTTTCAGATTCTTTTCTTCGAACTCTGAGTACCATGGGTCGTCCCAGTCCAGCTTCAGGTGCACGGGTTGCCCCAGAAATCTGAAATCGATCACCTGGACCCCTTCGTGGTAGGTGATGAAGCCGATTGGCACTTTGCTGATGCCGTTTTCGTCGAGCGGAGGAATAATCGTCAGCGACCTCGGTCTCTGGGTGAAGGGGTAGGTGAGTTCCACGTAAATGACCCGCTTGTCCTCCGGCGGTCCCGGGATGATCTGTCCCGTGTAAGGATTAATCTTCCCCGCGTAGGGAGACGGGCGCTCTTTCCTTAAGCGGGGCTCGATCCGCTTGAGGGTGGCGATGAGCCTCTGGCTACCGTCAGCCAGCATCTGGAGGTCTTCGCTGGAAAACCGCCGCATCCGAACGTCATGGGAGGGTCTCTTGACATTGATCCCCTGGAGGTACTCGTCGGGAATCAAACGGTCGAAGGTGATGATGTCATTTACGAAGATCTCGAGCTCGACCTTCACGTGATCCTTGTATATGTGGATCTCCGCGATATTGGGTGCGTTCTCCGCGCCGGTCAAACTCACCCAATCCGCAAGGCAGGGCGTCGAGTTGAGCCAAAACGAGAGAATAAGTATCGAAAGTGTGATGAGAGGTCTTGTGTTCATGAACACATTCCAACAGGGGATGCAGCACAGCTTGTCGATCCTGCACTGCGGCTCAAACCTGGTTTGGGCCCGTCTTGTTGTTTCTCCTCCAATCCTTGACTGTGCCCCGGCTGCGGCCAGACCTCGGCCAGGATTTGCTTCACTACTTCAGGTTGTGTTTCGCCTTGAACTCCTGGACCATCTTCGCCGAAACGTCACTGATGTCCCAGCGGTGATCGAGCGACCATTTGGAAAGCTGGTCCGGAACTGTGCGGTCCGGAGGTGGTGGCGCCACAGGCCCGGCGACGCTCCAGGCTTCGTCCGGTGAAATGACGGTGCGCACATTGATCTCGTCCCTGGTGATGTTCCAGACCAGGTTGTCCTCGGCCAACGTGAGAGGCCCGTCATAGGTTTCCCGGATGTATTCTCCCACCTCTAAAACCGTGTCTGCCTCGTTGAAGAAGTGGTAGGCGATGGCCAGTCGGGGCCTAATGGTGCTCATGATCTTCCCAAAGGCCTGCGGTGGGGTGTGGACATAGGTTCCGACGCCGATGGCAGTTGCAGGCGCCTGGTTGTAGAGCCTCCACAATTGTTCGGGCGTCAGGAAGGCCTCGTGGATGGCGACATCCGCGTCCAGGGCGTACTGAGTGTACCAGGTGTTGGGCATCGAGTCGCCGCCGATGACGACCTTCAAGCCCTTCCAGTAAAGGGCGTAGCTGACCGCCCCGTCTCCGGCGTGGATCGCGGGCCACGACCGGATGATGACGCCGTTCTCCTCGTAAACGACTTGGTTCTCTCCCTTGAAATCGAACTCGTGTACGTTGATCTTGCCCGGAGCGGAGGGCAGATTCGCCAGGCGGGTCATGTTGTCCCAGTTGTAGGCCTTGAGGAAGTTCTCTATGGCGTACTTCGTGCCCATATCTTCGCGGGCGCCGGTGGGACCCCAGATCTCCAGCGCCGAGGTGCGGCCGGCCGTCCACCCGCCGGCCCACAGCCCGGGAAGGTCGCCCCAGTGGTCCGTGTGCAGGTGAGTCAAAAATATCTTCTTGGTGAAATCGAAGGGGATCATCAGAGCGTTAAGGTTCGCGTTCGACCCGGTCCCGATATCGAACAGGAACTTGTCACCGTTGCCCAGTTCCACTAACCAGCACGTGGCCGCCTGGCTCCGACGCGCCAGGGGCATCCCCGTGCCCAGGGCGATGAGACGGATCTCTTCCTTGCCGAGCTCCTCGGTTCCCGGATAGTAGGCGTAACGATGAGGTGCGGTGCCCGCAGGGTCTGTGACCGGCGCCGCAGCCCTTTCGGGAGCGCCGGCTTGACCGGCCGCCGCGACGTTCGTCAGCTGGACGGTTCTGCCCGTCATACCGGCGTATTGTCCCAGTGCGAAGATGGCGGCTGCGACAAGCAAAACGAGAATCACCTTGAGTAGATTCCCTGACTTCATGACCAAACCTCCTATTAATGGTTCACCAAACAAGTGTGGTCTCACCTCGGCTTCATGACCTGCCTTACAACGGGGCCTCTTCCCCAGAGCTGAGCCCGAGGAAGTCCCGCCGTGCGCGGTCACCGATCAACCGTCAGCACAGTATCCCTGGTTCACGACCTTGGCGGAATCCGAAGATCTACGGGGAGTTTCTTACAAATACTATGCTACTGATCATTCGCCTTGGCCGCAAGGGTGCGAATTGCCTCATCATAGCAGTGCCCGAAAGGAAACCGTTGCCCTTGGACGGAGTTGGCGGGTACGATGGAACTTGTGACTGACCGAGGTGGCAAAAAAACCATACCGGGGGAGCCTATCCCTGTGGTTTAGCCGGTATGCAGTTTGAAGTAGTACGGTTCGCTCCTACGCCCAAAGGGGAGCGTGGACCACGAGAAAAGGTTGGGGAGGCGTCTTAAATGGGGGGATTCGACTTCTGGCAGATGTTGGGAATCGTGTCAGTCCTCATTTTCGCATTTTCGGGAACTCAGTCCTTAGCCGCTGAAAAGGATGAACCATTCTGGAAGCTGGGGATCCTCAGTTGCGACAACGCCAGGTCCCGCCCCCATATTCCCGGGAGACTGATCTGCTGGAATCACGGCATACGGGTTTTTTCAACCAATGAAGCGGCCAAGCTGTTCATTGGCGGTCGGATCCAGTACGATTTCGCATGGTTCGATCCGGACCAGACACTTGAGCCACTTTTCGAAGGCTTGCCTAATAATGAGCTGCGGCGTGGCAGTGTGGATTTCTCCGGCACGGTTGGGCGGCACTTCGAATTCAAGCTCCAGCCGGATTTCGGCTCCATCGACAATGAGACCCGAGATATGTGGGTCGGCTTCAGGGGAATCCCCTTCGTGGGAAGCATTCGGATCGGACGCCAGAAAGAGCCCATCTCGTTAAACGAACAAACCAGCTCGAACGATACTACCTTCATGGAACGCTCTCTGGGCTCGGCGTTCAGCTCGAATCGGACTACCGGAGTGACTGGGTCAAATAGCTATTTCCAGGATCAAATCACGGCGTATTGGGGTGTCTTTTGGACCAGTGGACAGAACCTGGTCAACTACTCTGGACGGTTCACCACCTCGCGATTTCGGTGGTCACGGAATCACTTTCTGCATCTGGGAATTGGTTACACTTACAGGCAGGCCACGAGCGAGGACAGAGAGATTAGGTCTCGTCCCGAATCCCATCTGGCACCTTTCCTGGTGGACACGGGCGAGTTTCAGGCCGAGTCAGAACAGGTCATCGTCCCTGAAGTCGCCTGGGTACGCGGGCCTCTTTCGGTTCAGGGAGAGTACTTTGTAATGCCTGTCAATTCTACTGAGACCGACAATCCGACATTTCGGTCCGGGTACGTTCAGGGCAGCTACTTCCTGACTGGTGAGTATCGAAGTTACTCAGATTCGGAAGGCCATTTCACAGCCGTCACTCCCAAACGAGGGTTCATAACAAGTCATGGCATAGGTCGCGGCCCTGGCGCCTGGGAGGTGGCTGTTCGGTTTTCCGCCCTCGACTTAAACAGCAAGGAGGTGCAGGGAGGAAGCCTGGTCGATCTCACAGCAGGCCTGAACTGGTACCTTAGCCGCTACTTGAGAGTCAGTTGGAACTTCATCCACACAGATGTGGAACCTGCTGGATCAGCAAACATCTTCATGATGCGTCTCCAATTGACTTTTCGATGATCGATTATGGGCTATCCCCGGGCAAAGGAAGTGGCCTGGGCGCATCGCTATCACCAAGACTGGCTGCGCCCAGGGATAGCAAATCGCACTCGGCGGGGTTGGTGGTCCTATGATCCGATTCTGTGCACGGAATCCAACCTTTTTGATCTCTGCTTCCGCACGCTTTGTCTTGAACCTCGATTTGCAATTGTCGGCGAGGCGACTGAAACTATCATCAGTATTCGCGAGAGTTATCTAGCGGAGTTCACGTTTCCAGGCGAGAGCAGGACGAACCTCATCCTTGTTCGAGCAGCCCACAGTCCGGATTCACATTGGCCACCAGATCAGATTGATAGGATCTAACCCAGGATCGCTGCGCACAGCCAGTACTCGAGAACTACGCGTTTGCTGAGGAGGCGAGTGATTGTGTAATCGTACGTATATGTTTCCAGGGGTGGGTTTCCGTGATATCTGACGACGTAGGCGTTATATACCTTGCGGCGGGGACCGGAAGCCGGGCTCCGGGTGGAAGAATGGCGCCCGGCTATCTCAGGTCCAAGTCTGTCGTTCGGTTCCTTGGCCGTCGTTTGATCGACTGGCAGTTCGACACTATCCAGTCGATGGGCATTACCAAGGTGATTGTCGTAACCCGCCTCAAGGAGAATCGGCAACAAACCCGAGCTCGGCTTGGATACCGAAGAGGAGGAGTCGACGTTAGATACACTCCGTCGAGCTTCGATTTGGAAGTGAGGGGTAGTGCCGATGCCACGCGGGATGCAATTCTTCAGATGCGCCGGGAATGGCCTCGATTCGTGAAGAAATACACGCTGGTCATTCCCTGTGATCAGTTCTTCATGCTGAATCTCGAGAAAATGATTACGGTCCACGAGCAGAAGCAAGCCAGTCTGACTTTGGCAGATGAACTCCAGCCGGTCAGCCTCATCGCAGCCACCTATGGTTGGATATTGCCCGATTTAGAAGATCCGGACATCGTACGAGAGTTGGTTGAGAAGCCAAGCATGGAAGAGATGGCGGGCCGACTTAAAGTCCCTGTGGCGAGTCTGGAGACCCGATTAGAACGGATGAGCGACGGTTTGTACCTCTTTGGAACTGAAGAATTCCTCGAGATTACGTCCTCGGGTCCATTCGACGAGTTTAAGCGCGAGCTTGAAGAACAGCAGAGAAATGGCTTCACCGGAGTTGACTTCGGGAAGCACTACCTCCATTGGCTGCCGGAGCAAGGCAGGACAATTGCTCGTGTCGAGGTCGATGAATTAGGTGATTTGGGGAATATCAAACGATTCATCGCCGCCCAGGAACGAGCGCTTAACGGCGGTTACGACTTGATTAACAAACGGTTCAACGGGAGTGGTTCGGATTGTGGGCAAAGGGTCCAGGTGGATGACGAGACTCTGGATTGGCGGTGCGGTGGAATGACACTTCGAGAAAGGATCGCTCAGGGAGCAGTTCGTCTGAGCAACTCACGCATCGGGCGCTTTGTCAGGATTCATGGAACTCCCGAACACCCGGTGATCATTGACTCATCTTCGATCGAAGACGAGGTTGAAGTCTATGAGGGAGTGGAAATCCGCTCCTCTCACGTAGGTCGAAACAGCCACCTCGGGAGTCACGCAAGGATCGAACGAAGCTATGTCGGCGTTGAAGTAGGAATCCAAAGTTCCTCACTTTGCGACAGGACGAGCATTCGGCACTTCGCAGTCCTCCAGGATACTGTGACGATTTGCCCTGGAACGACGTTATGCGGCCAGCATATAGGCCCACGACTGACTGTGCGCGCTAGTGACGTGCTGCCCGCAAACGCTGATGTCACTGATCCTGTTAAGTTCAGGTATCACACTGGGCACTACGGTCTGGATCATTGAGAACCCCAGGCCCAATTCCCAAATCCCAAGAACCAATTCCCAATTGAATCCAAACTCCACGGCAAGAACCATCTAACCTGTTGACATATAAGCGGTTAACAGCTCTTTGAAAGTCGAGATATTGAGTTCAATGAATCGACCTTGTTTGAGATTGGGTGCTTGGTGCTTGGGCGTGGGGCCGATTTTGGCAACACACCCTTCCGTTCCCGCCCATCTCAGGAAGCCGATGAACCACCTCCCTGGGGTTCCTCAGCAGTCGGATTTTCCACCAAGGGCACGCATTTCAGCTTATCTTCTTGACCAATCGTATGAGAACTGTGAAGATATGGGCGTAACGCCAAACCGGGAATCAACTTTCAATTACTGGGTGATGTACGTAGGTACTGAAAACAGTTGACCTTGAAAAGGTGACCCTCGTGTCGCAGTGTTAAGGTGCAGGAAGTCATTGGTGGCATGAGAAGGCGGGGGGATGGCTAAGGCCGGTTTGGTACCCCACGCCGGCTGGGCGCCTGGGCAGTTGACTGGCCAGTGGGCCTTTAAGCATTAAACGTTAGGAGGCGCAACGTGAAACGAACTGTAATCTTCGTGGCTGTGCTGGCGCTATGCGCTGCGGTTGGCTTCGGAAAGGACGAGGAGATAGAGTTCTACGGATATGTAGACTCGGACATCTGTTCTCGTCTCCACCTGGGACCGATCGACGCGAAGCGGGTTGAATGTACAAAGAAGCTCTACAAGGAGGGAGACCGCCTGGTAGTCACCCGGTTGCGAGACAACACGGTCTTTGAGCCGAACAAGCAAAAACATGTGAAGAAGCAAGCCGGAGAGGCTGTAAAGGTGGCCGGCAGGGCGAACCTGGACAGGGGGAGAATCAAGGTCGATTCAATCGACGTAGTCCCTGGCAACGAGGTGCCCAAGGTCGAGTTAAGCATGTGGTATGGCCGGGAAAAGGCTGGTGCTAAGGTCTGGGAGGATGTGCGTCACACCCTGGCGATGATGCCCTACATCAGCGTTTACGATTTCATTTCTTTCGCGATGGTCGGAAACGACGTTATTTTGACCGGATGGACACTCCGTGACACCAACCGCAGTGGTGCCTACCGAAGGGTCAAGAAGATAGAGGGTGTCGAGCACGTCACCAATAACATCGTGCTGCTGCCCCTGGGTTCCTTTGACATGGATATCAGGGCGCGAACTCGGGCCGTGCTTCAGCAAGTCATTCCCCGATACTTCTGGGAGGCCGGTTCCACCGTCAGGATAGTGGTAAGGAACAGCCAGATCATCCTGCTCGGTACCGTGGACAGACAAGCTGATTCAGATATGGCTTACATCCGTTGCCGCGGTATTCCCAACGTTTTCGCGGTTTTCAACATGCTCCGGGTGGTGACCCCAGAAGAAAGGGATAAAGGTTGAAGCACCCCAGTGGGGTTGATA
>JAUWTT010000594.1 GCA_030614585.1 Acidobacteriota bacterium | reverse complement strand
CTTCTGAACAAGCTGCACGGACTGATTCCCTTCCATGCAGCTTGTTTTGTTTCTGGAGTGAGGAAATGCCAAGGCGTAGAGAAGTCCCTAAACGTTCTGTTTTGCCGGATCCGATTTACGGGAATGAGCTCGTGAATCGACTGGTTAACAAGTTGATGTGGGCTGGGAAGAAGTCCCTGGCGCATCGTGTCTTTTACGAAGCGATGAAGCTGATCGAAGAGCGGACTGGTGAGGATCCCCTCAAGGTCTTCAAGCAGGCTGTGGAAAACGCAAAGCCCTTTATGGAGACGAAGTCGCGTCGTGTTGGCGGATCGACTTATCAGGTTCCGATAGAAGTGAGCCCACGGCGCAGGACGGCGTTGGGGCTTCGCTGGATCATCAAGTCGGCTCGTTCTCGTGGCGAGAAGACGATCGCCGAGTGTTTGGCAGGTGAGTTGATGGATGCGGCTAATCACCGCGGCGGTGCAGTCAAGAAGAAAGAGGAAGTTCATCGAATGGCGGAGTCGAATAAGGCTTTCGCCCATTATCGTTGGTAGGAATTGAGTGCAGCTCGTGGCGTTTGGATGCGCTATGGAGCGAGAGAGACCCCAGGGGTTGCAAGTTTAGATAGGAATGTGTTGTGGCAAGGAAAGTGCCGTTAGAAAGGACCCGCAATATTGGCATCATGGCTCACATCGATGCTGGTAAGACGACGACTACGGAGCGGATTCTTTACTACACGGGTATCAACTACAAGATCGGTGAGGTCCATGAGGGCACGGCCACCATGGACTGGATGGCTCAGGAGCAGGAGCGAGGTATAACCATTACTTCCGCTGCGACGACCTGTTTCTGGGACAATTACCGGATCAACATCATTGATACTCCCGGGCATGTTGACTTCACTGCGGAGGTGGAGAGGTCCTTGCGAGTGCTTGACGGTGCCGTAGCTGTTTTCGACGCGGTTGCCGGTGTTGAGCCCCAGTCGGAGACGGTCTGGCGACAGGCCGACAAGTATGCTGTCCCGAGGATTGCTCTCATCAACAAGATGGATCGGGCTGGTGCCGACTATTTCAGATCGCTGGAGTCGATGGCAAAAAATCTGCAAGCAAAGCCCGTTGCCATACAGATACCTCTGGGTAAGGAGTAGAAGTATCTGGGTGTCATCGATCTGATCAAGATGAAGGCTTATGTGTACCGGGATGAAACCCTGGGTGCGGAGTACGACGAGCTGGAGATTCCGGAGGAGTACCGGGAGGAGGCCCAGGAGTGGCGCGAGAAATTGGTGGAGGCTGTGGCCGAAACTGATAACGAGCTTGTTGAAAAGTACGTTGCCGAAGAGACAATCTCGAACGATGAATTGATTGAAGCTATTCGTCGCGCAACGCTTGAGCTGAAGTTCACGCCCTGTGTCTGCGGGTCTGCCTTCAAGAATAAAGGGGTTCAGCCGCTCTTGGATGCGGTGGTGAATTTTCTGCCCTCTCCGCTTGAGGTGCGTCCGGTCGAAGGGGTCGATTTAGATTCTCAGGAAGCTGCGATTCGCAAAGCGGGTGATGATGAGCCGTTTTCGGCCTTGGTATTCAAAATCATGGCGGATCCTTTTGTGGGACAGTTGGCGTTCTTACGCGTCTATTCCGGGTCGCTGAACGCGGGTTCGACCGTCTACAATTCAACCCGGGAGCGTAACGAGCGGATTGGTCGCCTCTTGAAGATGCATGCGAATAAGCGGGAGGAGATCGACGCTGTTTACTCAGGAGATATTGCAGCCGTCGTTGGGTTGAAGGCCGTGACAACCGGTGACACGATTTGTGATAAGTCGCACCCGATTGTGCTCGAGGCAATGGATTTTCCAGCGCCGGTGATATCAGTGGCTATTGAACCGAAGACCCGGCAAGACCAGGACAAGCTTGGCTTCTCGTTGAGCAAGCTGATGCAGGAAGATCCAACGTTTAAAGTTCATACGGATGAGGACACCGGTCAAACGATTATCTCCGGAATGGGAGAGTTGCACCTCGAAATCCTTGTGGACCGGATGCTGAGAGAGTTTGATGTAGGGGCAAACGTGGGCCGACCGCAGGTGTCCTACAAGGAAGCGATCACAGAGAGTTCACAGGGCGAAGGACGGTATATTCGCCAGACCGGTGGTCGCGGGCAGTACGGTCACGCCAAGATCCGAATAGAGCCCGGTGAGTCGGGTTCGAAACTCGTGTTTGAGAATGGGATTGTTGGTGGTTCGATTCCGAGAGAGTATATCGAGCCGATCAGGGCAGGAATCTCGGAAGCCATGGAGGGTGGGATTCTCGCCGGATATCCGGTGGAAAATTTGAAGGTAACCCTTTATGATGGGTCCTCTCACGACGTCGACTCCTCTGAGATGGCGTTCAAGATTGCCGGTTCGATGGCATTCAAGAGCGCTGCCAAAAAGGCCAAGCCGGTCCTGCTCGAACCGGTGATGCGAGTCGAGGTTGTGGTTCCGGAAGAGTACATGGGTGCGGTCATTGGTGACCTGAATTCGCGCAGAGGAAAGATCGGTCAGCTCGAGCCTCGGGGGACTACCCAGGTGGTTCAGTCGCTGGTTCCTTTGTCTGAAATGTTTGGCTACGCTACGGATCTCCGGTCGCTGACTCAGGGGAGAGCCACTTATACGATGCATTTTGGAAGCTTCGAAAGAGTTTCGAAGGAGCTTGCAGAGGAGTTGATTGCGAAGTCGGAAGGACGGCTGGTAACCAGGTAAGCACCTGCTGGAGACGGACGGGAAAGCAAGACCCAAGATACTGGAGACGTGAGTTATGGCAAGGGCAAAATTTGAGCGTACGAAGCCGCATGTAAATGTGGGGACGATTGGGCATGTGGATCATGGAAAGACGACGCTGACGGCGGCGATGACGATGATACTGGCGCGGAAGAACCCGGGAGTGGAAGTGCGGACGTTTGATTCGATTGACAATGCACCTGAAGAGAAAGCGCGAGGGATCACGATAGCGACGGCGCACGTGGAGTACGAGACGGAAAACCGTCACTATGCGCACGTGGACTGTCCGGGGCATGCGGACTACATCAAGAACATGATCACGGGAG
>JAUWTT010000536.1 GCA_030614585.1 Acidobacteriota bacterium | reverse complement strand
GTTCTTTTGATCTACGGTTACCGTCACGAGCCCTACGGCATTCGCGCACGGATTCTGAATGCGGAATGCACCGATTTCGCCACGGCGGAAGAAATTGTGTTGCGCGTAGACGGCGGAGGGGGCGACCTCGGCTATCCCTGGGCCACCATGACGGCGGACGGCAAGGTCCTTGCGGTCTACTACTTCAACAGGGCCAACGGCACACGTCATATCGCAGGAACGGTATTGTCTTATAAGTAGTAAGGGCGTGCCTGAAGTTGTCTGACGCGGACTGAGCGTAACTCGCGAGGGCAGCGGCGAGTGGAATTGCCCAGCGTCCAACGAACTGGATTGCGTAAGGATTCTCCCTCAAGTAGATTGACACCGAGTTGATGCTGGAGTCCAACATGAGTAGCTCACGATCAAAGAATGACACTTCTTCCAAAGACCGTGTCAAAGAAGTAACCAGTCAGCAAAAAATCCACGGGAAGAGATGGGCCATGAATATTACTCGCATCTGGATCTTGACGTTAGCGCTTCTGCCGGCGAGCGGTTGCGGAGGGGAGAGTCAGTTCGAAAGTTCCTGGCTCCAGGGCAACGATCGCCAGTGGGTGGGAGCCGATTATTGGGCAAATCGGTTGCAGGATTGGCGTCTTAAGAATGGCCGCCTTGAATGTTTGGAAAGCCGATCCGACAAGCCAATGCGCTCTGTTCATCTTCTGACACACTGGCTTTCTGACAGGCCGGAAAGCTTTGAGATGAAGGTGACGACTGGACTCGCAAGTGGGAGTCAGACGCTCTCTGAGAATGCCTGGTCCGGTTTTCTATTTGGCGCCGGCGAGGGAGCACTGGACTACCGTGCGGCCGCCCTGATCCATCACCTGCCTGGAAAAGGGGGAGGTGTTATCGCGGGAGTAGACGGGACAGGAAGGTTGGTGTTTCGCGATATGGCAGAGCCGGGTTACCCGCAGATAGCTGCCTCTGATGCAGAGTTGTTCCTTGCACCAGGGATGGATCGAAAGTTGGTTCTTCATTTGAACGCCAGCCCTACTGACGAAGGGATTCGTCTGAGTCTGTCGGCCCGTGATCCCGTTTCGGGTGAAGCCTCCAAGCAAGCCTTGGCCATCGAATTGCCGGCTCGGAGGGTGGTGGGCAACCTGGCTCTCGTTTCTCATCCTGGGGACGAGACCGATAAAGCCGGCTTTTGGTTTGAGAATTGGTGTATCAGCGGTGACAAGCTGAACCATGATCCGGATCGCAGCTTCGGTCCTGTTCTTGGGACTATGTACACGGTCAGTGATGGCGTAGCCAAGATGACTGTCCAACTTCCACCCCTGGAATCAGATAACCTGCCGACAGTACGTCTGGAAACTTGGAATGACGAAGATAGAGCCTGGAATGTTGGGGCTGAGTCATCCGTCGTAGTTCCAGGATACACCGCCCATTTTCGAGTCGATAACTGGAATGATACGAAGGATACTCAATATCGTGTCCTGTGCGTTGATCCTGAGAGTGACCTGCATATGGCTGGGAAACCATGGCTGGGGACTATCAGACGAAACCCGGTAGACAGCTCTGTTTTGAGTGTGGCCGCATTCACCGGTAATCAGAACATCGGACATCCGGCGGATGGAGATCGCAAGCGAGACGGGTGGGTCGACTCCCCGGAGGTGGGTCTGGAGGGCAAAGATGTACGTTGGACTCGTGAAAATATGTGGTTTCCTCATGAGGAACTTGTCGCGAACGTTCTACGCAATAATGTAGACCTGCTGGTCTTCACGGGTGATCAGGTCTATGAAGGTGACAGCCCTACGAAACCAGAAAAAACTCCGGAGGAGAGTGCCTATCTTGATTACCTCTACAAATGGTATCTGTGGCACTGGGCTTATCGAGATTTGACCGCTCAGTACCCTACTATATGCATTCCTGATGACCATGACGTCTTTCAGGGGAATCTCTGGGGATGGGAGGGAAGGCATGTCAGCATGAAGAATGCCGATGGCGGGTACGTCATGAGTGCTGAGTTTGTGAAGATGGTCGAACGAACTCAGACCGCGAACCTGCCTGACCCATATGACCCAACCCCAATTGAGCGTGGGATTGGGGCCTATTACACGTCTCTGAAATACGGTGGGGTGGATTTTGCCATTCTGGAGGACCGGAAATTCAAGACACCCAGTGCTGAGCCATACAGGTCTGAGATCAACGATCGTGTGGCGGCGCTACGTCGACAAAAAGGAGAGTCCTATGCACCTCGCAAGAGTGAAGTGCCGGAAGGAAACATTTTGGGCGAACGGCAGTTGAGATTCCTGCAAGACTGGGCGACGAATTGGAGAGAAGTAGAAATGAAAGTCGCCGTCAGCCAAACCATTTTCGCTTGCCTGAACACCGGCGGGTCCATCGAACCAGCTGAGCCGAAACGGGACCATGATAGCAATGGATGGTCTCCTGCGGCGCGGAATCAGGCCCTGGAGGAACTGCGCAAGGCTTTTGCCTTCATGATCGGTGGAGATCAGCATTTAGGCTCGATCGTGCATCACGGTATCGACGAGTTTGGCGACGCCGGCTTCTCCCTGTGTGTGCCCTCGATTGCCAACTATTGGACCCGCTACTGGAGTCCAATTAAAGCTGGAGAGAATAGGTTGCCTGACAGTCCAGGCTACACTGGAGACTTTTTCGACGGCTTTGCCAATCGGATCACGGTTCACGCTGTAGCCAATCCGAAAGGCCCGGCCGAACTTTCACCGATCGAGCTTGAACGAGGTCGTAGTGAACTCTACCGTAAAGCGGCCGGTTACGGAATCGCACGATTCGATAAGAGTGAGCGGACGATTACTATGGAATGCTGGCCTCGCTGGGCTAATCCTGCGGAAGGAGAAGAGAACCAGTTTCCCGGTTGGCCGATGACCGTACGTCAGGAAGATAACTACGTGCGTTCCACCGAGCTTTACCTGTCTGAGATCAGGACCGCCGGAATGGTTGATCCTGTAATCCAGGTGGTGCATGAGAACACCGACGAGATTCTGTATACCCTTCGCATCAAGGGAGCGACCTACAGACCGAGGGTCTTTGAAGAAGGTCTATATGCCGTATTTGTCGGTGAACCTGGTACAGAAGACTGGGAGGAAATCACCGGCCTCACAGCGGGTCGGGCGGAAGAAGGCGATGAATTGCTGGTGGACTTCAGGTAGGATAGCCTTCCCGACTGTCATGACAAGCAGGATGTCCGTCCTGCGATTACGGGCCATAGACTGGTGGGGAGTAAGTGGTAAATAGTAAGTAGTGAGTAGTAAGTAGTAAAAGAAACCACTGACTTCTCTGGTATCCCTTCTGGTGGAGTAGGGGACACTGTTCTTCTTGCCTCGAAGCACCATTCAAATCGGCCCGTTAGGCGCCGGCACGAACGATCTGCACGCTTAACTGTCCTTGCCTTTTCGCCGGCGGATCCACCCGCCCACTGCGCCACCAACCCCGGTGGTAATCGGTGATCGGGGCAAAACCGGTGACAAGGGAGCTTGAGATCTGAGTCTTGAGGTCTTGGGTCTTGAGTTCGCACTGCGCACATCGAAC
>JAUWTT010000376.1 GCA_030614585.1 Acidobacteriota bacterium | reverse complement strand
TCCCAGACCATCCATCCGGCAATCGTTTCCCCAACCGGGAGCAGTGCATACTGGGCTTCATGGTGGATATTTCCAGCAATGAGTCGTTCGCCATGTCCGATGGCATCATAGACAAGAACAATGAATCCCATCCGGGCCAGTTTAATGCACCGTGATTGGGGCTCTGCATTCGCCTTCCCGCTGTCAAGGATATGCCCAATTGGACAGAGTATCGCCGGCCGTTTTCCTACAGAATGATCTTTGGGTCGGTAGAGGTTGGCGGTAATCGGGAACCCGGGCCGACTTTCAAAAATGACATTCTCGATTGTATAGTCACCCAGATCGTGAATAGTTCCCGAGCGCGGCTTGAGAGGAGTCCGCGGAGGAAATACAGCCAGTCCAATTGCCTTTCTCAGAGCTGCATCCACTTGTGGGCGTCGATATTTCCAGCCCTCTGCACTCCCGGGAACTTTGAAGCGCTGTACAAACTCAGCTGCATCGTTCATTGCTTTCGCAAGAGCCGTAGAACCAGGTTGGATGTTCCAGTCATCCAGATCGTTCACATCAGGGACTACCTGCCAGCGGGGATCATCCTGCCCCAAACTCGGAGTGACGCTCAGCACTACACCCAAGAGCAGTGAACTCGCCCAACGGCTCAAATCCATCGAAAGCCTTCCGAATCTCATATCAAATCCTTTCGTGTACCGGATGTATCAAGGATGCCTTATGTCCCATTCATGATCCGGCATTTCATTTTCAAGTATTGAAAACCGCTCACGCTGGCGGCTTGTTGATGGTATTCGTCTGGAGAGTATTGAATGAAGACAACTTCGAAACCTTTCATGCGCTACGTTATCGAGTGTTCTCCACAGACTATTGCGAATCACTGGCTCAGGAGTTCAGATGCCAAAGGTCTGACCCAGGATTTCGACTGATTTCCCCCCATCCATTAGATGAAACGACTCGAATGTTTCAGCGAGGACGAAGAACCACCAGACGACGTTTGCAGGGGAGGCCGTTTCCACAGACAGCGTGAGCTGGCCACGAGACCCGGGGAACCTCTTGATGTCACTTCCTGCGATAGTGAACTGTGGTGATGTCATCCAGAGATCGGCCCGATCAGTATGAATCAAAGCCCAGCCATCCTGACACCACCAACTTGCCTCCGGATGACCCTGCCAGTGGTACTGCAACGAATCGATTGTCGAGGCGTCTATTTGATCTGCCACGGTCACCAGCTCATTGCCCGACAGCCATACTGTACGGATGACTGCACTGGCTTTTGCCTCCTCAGGATAACAGGACGTCAAGTCAATGGCCGCTTTGTGAACCCCTTTACTGATAGTCTCCAGGGCCAACAGACGAGGGCTTTTCTGGCTTTGTGTCAGGCCGTTGATAACTGGGTAGTTGTGCGCAGTCGGTCCGAGTGTAAACTCTCTTTCCAGGTCTTCCATGTATTGTTGATAGCCGGGGTCTGTGATCAGCCAGCGCCCTGCCTTCCCGACCAGAATTGTTCCGTTGTCTTTCTGCAAATGTCCCATGGGTGAATTGTTGCAGGAGACAACGGTCGAGAGTCCGTCCTGGTCCCAACCATTGCGGAGGACTACAGCGTAGTGAGCGTTGGATACCCCGTCAACAGGTGCTTCCCCATCCAGTTCATCCACAATAGTATGCAGAGCGCCCAGACCTCCTGACCTAATCCAATCGGCTCGCCACCGTTTCAGATGCCACGCACGGACTGGATCAGGCTGAAATGGGTAGATCTTGGCTTGTGCGGAAATATGAAACGGCATCTCCTTGGGCTCGACGTCTCCCAACTCAGCCACCATTGCTGGAGCGCCCGGTCCCGATAGCATGTAAGACTCTTCCAGGAAATTGGTGAAGAACCTGTGTTTCAATATGGGCAGTCGCTGCTCTTCAGAGAGGATACTGAACCAGTCAGCTATGAAGTCGAGAACATATCCGTCGTAGGCAACGCCTTCTGTGAAACCGCCTTCTCGGAAGTCCAGATTCGCCTCAAAAATTGTCTGAATCCAGTGATTCAGAGTCGATACTGCACTTTGCTCCGAACAACTCGCGACAAGCGCGGCTCCGATTGTTCCAATTAGTGGAATGTTGTGAAGTTTGCGGTGTGGCTCTTCCAGAGCCCTGATATCAGCTACGGAGGAGATCTGTCCGTATTCATGTTCCGATGCTGGGAATACCTCTTCAAGATGGCGACGACATCCGGCCACGAGTCTGTTTCGTAATTCGGCGTCTACCCAGGACCATTTAGTGCAGGCTGTCCACAGGATGCGTCCGACGTGGCCCGCACTCAGATCTGGACGTTCGTATTGCCTATACTCCGGCCATCTAGCCAATTCAACAGGGTCAGCAGCTACAGCCTCTTGTGCTCCTTCATCCCCGAACCATTCCGCCGCCCAACCCAAGGAGTTAACCCGCTCTTCGAGTTCCCAAGTCATCCAGACTGTCCACGGATAGTCGTCGATTGAAGGGACTGAGACCTCCGGCACCGACACACTTCTAACCGGCAGCGGGTACGCCAATTTCCGTCGAATTCGATAGTAATCCACAACCATGTATCGCTGCGAAAGGTAGAAATCAGCGCGTCGCCTTATTTCAGACTCCACAGTCTTTCGGCTCATCCTCTGGCTGTGGGGTTGATCGAGGTCCTCCGGCGAAAATTCCGAGTCCGAGGAACAACCGCTGCCAACCCCTAATGTGGCAATTGCAGCTCCACTTCCCGTCGTTTTGAGAAAATCCCTTCGTGATCTTTTTCCGCTCATGGATAGACAGCCTATTACACTGGAAGCGTGAAGCAAATGCAGTAGGCCGTCTTTCTGTTCGTTGTTCATTGGTCGTCTTGGGTCCTGCAGCTTGGGAGTTTGTGGCTCAAATCGTCGCCGCGACCCGGGGACACGTATGTTCAACAATCAAGTCCCATCTTTTCTCATGGTGTCCCGCGATGCGGGACACCATGAATCTGCGTGAAATGCGTTTGCTCTTCACCCCTCGTACTCGATTTGGGGAACATGCCCAATAGCTTTGAGCCCCATTTCGGGTAAGTATTTCAAGCCAAGGTGTTTATACCGTTCGACTCTTCCTGCGGTCCGGCCTCAATAATGCTGTAGAAGGTAGCTTCAGGAGATGGCTTCTGTTAGCTTTGTTGATCGGTGTGACAATAGCGCTACAGCAAACAGTAGCAGTTAGCATCATCAGTGCGAGGAGGAGAAGATGGGCACAAAAAAAGGAGTGGGACGAACTTCTGAAAGAGGGAGCCCCACGGCTTCCGCCGCCGGCTCGTTTTGCCGGAAGGAGAATTCCTCATGCAAAATCGACATCTTGTTTTGATTGTACTTCCGTCAATAATCCTGGGGCTTTGGTGTGTGCCGTTAATGGCCCAGCTCGTGCCTGACTATCGATGGCCGACTCAAAGCTATGAAGAGGGGTGGACGCCTCTATTCAACGGGCAGGACCTGCAAGGCTGGGTAGTCTATCTCAGAGCAGAGGATGGCAGCACCAAGAGATTCCTTCCGGAGGATCAGTCAACGTTTTCCGTCGAGGACGGGCTGATCGCTGCCACCGGTGATCCGCGGGGCTGTCTGCGCACCATGGACGTCTATGACAACTTTGTCTTCCATGTAGAGATACGCTTTCCTGGGGGGAAGGGCAATACGGGGGTGCTGATCTACTGTCAGAAGGATGAAGTCTGGCCGACTGCGGTCGAGTGCCAGGGCTACAACGATCATATGGGACGTATCTTCCCGATTAATGGATCGACTCTGGAGGGAGGCGAGATGATCCACTTTGCAGCTAACCCTCCGGGTGAGTGGAACACCTACGAGGTCTATTCCGAAGAAGGCAGAATCACCACCGTGGTCAATGGGAAAGTCGTCGGTCTGGCTTCCAACGCGGACCCACACATCGGTTACATCTGCCTGCAGTCGGAAGGGGTTCCTGTCGAGTTTCGAAACATCAAGATCAAGCGTTACACACCGGCCCACCATATGAGGTCTAAACCTAAAGACTGAAGGCGGGTGCTGAGGTCAGGGGCTTGAAACCCGAAGATACAAATGCAAAAGGAGCTCCGGTGCTGGTGCAGGTAAGCTGGTCTATTGAATGAGGAGGGTGGTATATGCGAGTCGAGAGTGTCACTGTGTTGATGGTTTGCGTTCTAAGCCTTTGCCTGTCCCCGGTGCTTGGGCAGCAGTCCAGGGACTACGACGTCGTTCAGTGGAGATCGCTCTTCAACGGCGAGGACCTTACCGGATGGAAATCCGTCGGCAAAGAAAAGTGGACGGTCCAGGATGGTGCCATCGTCGGTGAGTCGATTGTAGGAGGCGATGGCTTCATCGTTACCGAGCAGGAATTCACAGAATTTGAACTGCATGTGCGCTTCAAGGCCGACACTCCAGGGAACAGCGGTGTCTTCTACCACATGACCTACGAAGGCGATGAGTTCGGCAACGGAATGCAGGTGGAGGTCGATCCCGCCGTCAATCGTCATACTGGCGGGCTGCACGAACCCTATGGGCGCGGATGGGTCGTATGGCCGGCGGCTGAAAACGAAACTGTGATTAAGCCGTATGACTGGAATGACCTCCTGGTGAAGGTGGCCGGCAATCGTGTTGTGACGCGACTCAACGGTGTTCTGATGATCGACTTCACTGATCCTAAGCCAAAGAATTCGAAAGGAGTGATCGGGTTTCAGCTTCATCCGGGGAAGGGCGGTCAGAAAATCCGGTTCAAGGATGTGTGGATTCGGGACCTGAGCCATTAGCCCGCATTTCTCACCAGCTGGCTGCTGCGTCGCCGGATGCATCCGCCCCGACTACGTTGCGCTCGGTCGGCCTCCTCGACGGACTGTCGAGTACGACTGCGGAGGC
>JAUWTT010000586.1 GCA_030614585.1 Acidobacteriota bacterium | reverse complement strand
TTCCAGCTCCGAGCCAATAGTAACGGACTTAAGAAGTGCAGGGTACAGCTTGATCCCAGCCCCCCAGGAGGTCAATTTGGAGGGGAGTGATGTCGTCTTGGATCGCACCTGGGGCATCGTTTCCGACCGGGAAGAGGGGCATATTGTTCTCAGGCGACTTGAGGAAGGAGCCCAGGAACTTCATGGCCTCGAGTTTGCCGGAACCGGGAGCGGGAGAATCACGCTACTCGTTCGTAATGGAACCGTGCCCGGTATCGAGAACCCGGCCTGCAGCCGTCAGGCTTACCGGATATCCATTTCACCGGATGAAGTCGAAATCGTCGGGAATGATGAACCTGGTCTTCTATACGGCGTTCAGAGTTTTCTCCAACTGCTCCGCAGGGAAGGACATCAGTGGTACCTGCCGACAGGCGAAATCCGGGACTGGCCCACTTTGGAGTTGCGATTCGTTCACTGGGACACCAAGCACCACCAGGACCGAGTTAACACACTCAAACGATTCATCGACTGGGCATCCTTTTTCAAAGCCAATGCAATCGGCTTTGAGATCGACGATAAGTATGAATATCCCAGCAACCCGATAATCGGAGCGCCCGGCGCGTTTACCAGGGAGGAGTTAGGGGACCTGGTTCGTTATGCACTTGCGCGTCATATCCAGCTGGTTCCACAGATCCAATCTCCCGCTCATATGGCTTATGTGCTGAAACACAAGGAGATGGCGCATCTACGAGCTGACGGCTGCAACTATCAAATCTGCATGTGCGATGAAGAAGCAATCGCACTTATACAGGAAATGTATCAAGACTTGATCGACGCCACACCCGGGGTGGAGTATTTTCATGTTTCCACTGATGAAGTCTATTACGCGGGAATCTGCTCAAACTGCCAGGAGCAAAGACCTTACAACGACGAGAACCGCAGTCTGACCTGGCTCGAGTACGTCATCAGGATGCATTCCTGGCTTGCAGAACGGGGACGCAAGATGTTGTGCTGGGTTGAATATCCTCTTTCCGAGAAACACCTCGACCGCCTCCCGCGAGGTCTCGTCAACGGGGTTATCGGGCCCAGAAATTCTGATCAGTGGATTCAGGGGCTGAAAGCCCAGGGAGTCCATTCTCTGGTTTACTCCTCTCAGCAGGGAGGGGAACACCTATTTCCCAATTACTTCTCATCCGATTACCTGTATCGCGGCAAACCGATCCAGAGCCGACTGGATGATCCGGCCGTGAAGGTTGCGGCCATGCTTGAAAAGGGTGGGGACGTCATTGGAACCTACGCCGCCGCATGGGGCGACACAGGACTCCACAACGAACTTTTCTGGCTGGGATGGGCTACCGTCACGCAGTACGGATGGACTCCGAGTTTCCCCAGAGTCGAACAGAATGTTGCTGATTTCATGGATGTGTTCTACGGGCCCTCAAACCAGGACCTGGCAGAAGTCTACAAAGTCTTGATGGAGTGGGGCCGTTTCTACGAGTCCAGCCTCGACCGGGTTCCCGCACGTCGTCTGAAGCCAAGATACGGAAGTTGGGCCGGTAAGGGGAGGGACATTGACCGAGTTGACTTGACCATGCAAACCCCTGCCCTCCCATTCAGCGTTGACGAGGTCCTGATCTCTTCCACCCGGTTTTCGAACCGCTACGCCACTGTTCTGGAACTGGCGTTACCTACCAGGAAGAACCTGAATTGGGCCATCCGAACGCTGCAGGGAAAAATGAATCGAAGCACCAGGAACCGGTACAACCTCGAGGTGATGCTGTCGGTTGCCTATTTTGAAAAACATTTTGTGGATATGGTACTTGGCCTTGAGCAGGTCGAGCAGACGCTGCAGGAGGCCTCTACGGCTCTCGCACAAGAGCGAAACCAGAACACGCTTTCACTGTTGGTAAGAGCCCACGATGAAGTCAACGCGATTCTTACAGACCGGGATAAGATGTGGGCAGGTCTGAAAACGACCTGGGAGAAGAGCCATTTTCCGAAAGGGAGAAGTGTCGATGGAAGGCAGTTCGTCCATGTTTTGGATGATGTGAAGGACCACCGGGCAGACCGTCGTCCCGGCCTCGATTACCTACTGGAACCGTTGGAGAATATCGGTCTCGAGACCTGGAACCAGCAACTGGCTGAATTTATCGTAGCCTTCGCCGCAAGCCGTGGATGGGAGGCTCCTGAACTATAAGGTCTGTTGCTCAAATCGCAACAGACCCAATTCCCAATTGAATCCAAATTTCAAACTCCATTGCAGGGACCATCTAACCCACTGAAACATAGGAGGGTAAGAGCTCTTTTGAAGTCGAGGAATTGAGTTCATTGAATCGACCTTGTTTGGGATTTGGTGCTTGGTGCTTGGGATTTGGGCGGCGTGCGTTGCTCAAAACACTTCTTGTTCCGAGAGAAACTCTGAAGGAGCGGCATGTGTAAGCCCAGGGTGAAAACCCTGGGAACCGCAACCCCCGCTACCGTTACAGTCCTGACAGGGCGACACATTTCAGTCCATTGCGCAGATTCTTCCAGGAGCACCGTCTTTGCCTGGTTGAGCTTCCGTTTCCCAGATTCACAATCATTCTTCCGGAATGTATCGCCCATGCAGGGCTCAGAATGTGAGCTGCCTCTTTCACCCAGGGCTGCCGCCCTGGGCTTACACATACGCCCCCTTCAGGGGCGCAGGGAATCGATTCTCCACATCCGGTATCTGGTATCTGGCATCTCGCAACATTCTTTATCGTGAACTTGATCGCGAACTTTGTCGCAATCCGCGTGGACGAATCGACAAGGTTCACGACAAGGCTCACGACGAAGGAAACCGATCCGACACTTGGGATTTTCGATTTTCGATTGACGATTTCAGGCATCCGATGTCCGGCATCCGGTATCCGGTATCCGGTATCTGGCATCCGGCATCTGGAGTCTGGCATCTGGAATCGGTCAACCGCCTCAGAACGGCATGAAGACCACAAGCACTGCGTCAGCGCATTCACTCGCCGCCGACCACCAGTTCGTACTGGTGGAAGTGATCACGGTAGCGCTGGGTCGCCTGATACAAAGGCTCTTTCCCGTAGCGCATATCCGGTGTCCACACAAAACTGTAAGACTCGTTCTGAAGGAACAGCCGTATCTTGTGACCGGCCGGACAATCGGGTGAAATCC
>JAUWTT010000310.1 GCA_030614585.1 Acidobacteriota bacterium | reverse complement strand
TTGTCCTAGTCCTGTCTTTCAGTATCCCGGTCCATGCACTTGACGAACCGGTGGTGGTGAAAGCTCAGGGAGATCATTGCGTCGATGATCCCAATTGCTTCAATCGATTTCATCCGTCGATTCCTATGAACACCAGAGCCAATCCGGGGCAATTGATCGTAATGGAGGTGCGTAACGCCGGAGACCTCCACCTTGACTCAACGGGAAACTGGAAACTGCTGGATCCACCGGGAAGCACGGTCCATCCGATAACCGGCCCGGTTTTCATTGAAGGAGCGAAAGCCGGAGATGTCCTCGCTGTATCGCTGATAGAAGCCAAACCCGGCCGTTATGGATATACCATCATAAGTGAAGGCGGGTTTCTGGCGGATGTGTTCCCTGAAGAGCAGCGCATCTACTGGGAACTGGGTGAGAGTTATGCGACTTCCAAGAATCTCCCCGGGGTCAGAATCCCAAACGCTTCTTTCCCCGGAATCGTGACAACGCTACCCGGGACTTCGAAGCATGCCAAGATTCTAGAACGAGAGGCGAAACTTGCTGCAGTCGGGGGTGCGGTTTCACTACCCGAGCCTGCCAACGCTGCCCCGGCGGATCTGTGTGGACCCAACGGCACCAGGAAGGAAAGCTGCGCTCGGACATTTCCCCCGAGAGAGTACGGCGGGAATTTGGATATCCGATATCTGCAGGATGGGGTGACGGTCTATCTGCCATGCTATGTCGATGGCTGCGGCCTGGGTCTCGGTGACCCGCATTACGCTCAGGGAGACGGCGAGGTTTCGGGCACCGCGATCGAAATGGGTGCCACTTTCACACTTAGAACAAAGGTAATCAAGGGCATGCAGCTACCCCATGGGCCTCACTACGAAGGACCGTCATCCGTGTTGAATATTCCTTCTACGCGGTTTTATGCCACCACGGGGTTTCCTCTCAAGGAATCCGGGAGTGTACCTCCAGATATGTCCTACCTGGATGCCGAAGACCGAATTGCTAGATTGGAGAATCTGTCGAAAGACATATCTTTGGCAACCAGAAACGCGCTATTGGAAATGATCGATTACATAGTGGCAACCCAAGGCCTGACCAGAGAGCAGGCTTATATGTTGGCAAGTGTGGCCGTGGACATGGGGATTGGCCAACTTGTAGACTCTCCGAATGTGGGCGTTACTGCAATTCTACCCCTGGATATCTTCGTCAAGTAGTCTCGAATCTGGCGAATGCAGCGACATCAAGTGAACGGAGCATTACGGGGGAAGGAACCGGAGGCAAGAAAAGGAGACAGTTCCCAACACGCCCAATTTTAACCATTTGGTTGACCTATGCGAAAACATCTGTCCTGTTCTGACTACTCCCTTTTCTTGGTCCTGGTTTTGGCAAGCTCCTTTGCCTGCACCTGTTTCGGAGAGACGAAGACCCGGCACGTGGTTCTGGTCTCAATAGACGGCCTTGCCGACTTTCATCTCGAGAACCAGGATCTTGAGCTGCCGAATATCCGCGAACTAATCTCCACGGGTGTTTGGCCGGATCATTCGATCACTGTTTTTCCGAGTGTGACCCACCCCTCCCATACGAGTCTGGTCACCGGAGTGACTCCACGACTGCATGGAGTGGTCGGGAATAGAGTAAGGAACCGCGAAACAGGAGAGTCTTTTCACATCACCAATAAGCCCCGCTTGGAATCGGTTCAAGTCAAAACTCTTTTTGACTGGGCCAAAAAGAAAGGGGGTATGACAGCGGCTTTCTTCTGGCCCGAGACGAAGGACGATCCGTCGATTGATTTCAACATTCCCGAAGTGTTCAATTCAGACGGAAACGGTGACATAGACTCGGTTTCCCCTTCTTTAATCGAAGAATTGAACAGTGCGGGCATCCCCATTGAGCTCTACTTCGAATGGTATCCCATTGGCTACCTGCGTCCCGCGGGCGATATCCTCCTGGCTCAGGCTGCTGCCTATGCGATTGAACGTGATAAGCCGGCAATTCTGGCGATTCACCTCCAGTCAACCGATGTCTTGCAGCACGCTTACGGCCCGGGACATTACATGGCACAACATGCCCTGACCGTGGCTGACCACTGTGTGGGGATTATCAGACGGTCGATCGAAAGGGCCGGAATCTCAGACGAAACAGTTTTGATCATTACGGGAGATCACGGCTTTGTAACCGTCGAATATGACCTAAACCTTGGGCCAGCCTTCGACCCCCTGGGCGATAAGGTACGGCTTTCCCCACAGGGCTGGGCTCTTTTTGTTGAGACGACGCCTCGGTTCTCCCCTGAAGCGGACCAACCTCTCTTGGCGAAGATCCTTGAGGAAGTGAAGGCCGTTGAAGGAGTTCAAAGGGTCTTTTCTTCTGACCACTTCCCCGAATTAGGTTTGCCAACCTACGAAGAGAACCGCTTGATTCAAGGGCAGTATAAGGACGGGACTCCTAGTTGATGACGAACCAGGTCTGGCTTTCGGCCGGCACATCAACCGGCAACGTGATCTGGTACTCACGGTCCAACTCATACTCCGAGCATTCCTGCTACGTTCTCCGCAACCACTGAAATTGTCAAGTACACGGATGAGTAAGTCTCTGCATGACGGTGAGTGTACTGTCGCCCTTCGTTCTGTTATAGAAAAGATATGCAATTACCGCGACTGTACAGAAGATTTCTTCTCGGCTTCTTCTGCATTGCTTGCTCCATAGTATCGACTTGGGGAGAGGAACCCCGGTTGAGAGTGCTTACCTACAACATTCATCACGGGGAGGGAATGGATGGGCGGATTGACTACAAGCGATTGGCTGTCATCATTACCCGTTTGAAGCCGGATGTTGTGGCGCTGCAAGAAGTCGATCGATCTACAACCAGGTCAGATGGTGTGGATCAACTCCAACGACTGGTGTCCTTGACAGGAATGAATGGGGAATTCGGCAGAGCCATATACTACGCAGATGGCGAGTATGGGGAAGGCATTCTCTCGCGGTTTCCGATTGGGTGGGCTAAGACGCATCCATTACCTTTTCGGCCGGGACAGGAGCCAAGAGTCGCACTTGCTGCCCTGATAGAACCTGACAACGGGCTTCCGAGTTTCGTCTTTGTCGGCACCCACCTTTGTCACCAGAGTGAAACTACGAGAGTTGATCAGGCTCAGCACCTGAATGCCTTGTTCGCCGAAGACCGGCAATATCCAGTCATACTCGCAGGAGATTTGAATGCCCGCCCAGATTCAGAACCTATCACTATCCTGAAGACTACAGGCTGGATGGATGCTACGGCTCCGAAATCGGTCATTGACTACATCTTGATTCGAAGTCAGGATCAATGGGAAGTTATTGACACTGTAGTCGTTGATGACAAGGTAGCGTCTGATCACCCGGCCGTGCTCGTCGAACTCCGATGGCGCTCCGAGCGTTGAACGGTCAACTTGAACCGCGGCGTAAACCCCGCAGAAATCTGATGCAAAGCGGGTTATCTGGTAACGCGCAGGACGAGTTGAGTCTTATCTGCTACAAGAACCTTCCCGACAAAGTCACGAAAGGTTGGGACCTGATCAATAGGAATGAATGGCTGGGTCAGACGAAAGCGTCGGTAGACCTCCAAAACCGAGCCGTTCACTTTGAACGTCAATTGATAGCTGCCGAAGTCACTCCCGATCTCGATCGGAGATAGGCCCTCGGGTTCCCAGTCTGGGGGAAGGGTGACTTCGATGCGATCCTCCTCGGTCAGGCCCAATCCGAAATCGATGGGATGGAACCTCTCCTCTCCGAAGAGGGTGCTGAGCCCGCGCCTGGCCAGAGGCAATGCTGGAAGGATCAACAAGCTCCCAATCCTCCTGCCATATTGGGAAAGCTCAACACTGTATCGCACGATGAGCTCATCATCGCTCGGCTTCAGGTTTTCGACTGTAAGTTTGGTTACGCTCGGAGATCCATGAGTGGCGAAACGTCTTTCCAGAGCGGCCAGAACCTGGGCTTTAGGTGTGTTGCCATAATAGTACCGCTCCTGCATGGATCTCTCCCCTGAAGACCGTTCGATCGAGGTGGCGCCAAGTGCTCCTTGCGGGCTCAGCCGAGCGCTGAAGGCCCTATCGCTTCGATTCTTGGCAGAATCGAGTTCTGGTACATCCAGTAGAAACCCACGATCATGGTCAACAACAAGTGCCAGCTGACCTTGCACCGCCCCCGGTAGAGACCCGAATGGTGCCATCTCGGCGGTGGGATCAAGCCAAAGCACACCTGCTTCAGCTGAGAATGCGAAATAGCTCTGAAGCCTCCGAACTAGGTCTCCCTTGGCCTGGAGAGCAAGGATTGCATGGTTGAACTCAAGGCTTGGGAAGTCGGGATTAATATGAGTTACGTCTCGAGTAGGAATCAGTACAGGTGAGGCATCGAAACCAGCCGCCGAAAGCAGAGCAGCAAGTAAGGTGGCCTTGTCCTTGCAATCTCCGTATTGTTGTTTCAGTACTTCCTCGGGAGAGTGTGGCTTGTACCCTCCGATCCCTATTTCAATGGCGACATACCGGATACTCTGTTGCACAAAATCAAAGATCTGCGTTACTTGCTCGATAGGGTCTTCCACTCCAGCAATGAGTTCGTCGGCTTGTTTCTGAATTGCTGGCGTGACGACCAGGTTTGTCTCAAAGAGCGCCCACACCCACTGTGCAATATCGTCCCATGTGGCAAACAAGGGGTCGTTGCCTGCAGCAAAGTTGACCACCAACCGCGGGACAACCTCCAGCATAGCAGGCATATGGGGCTCTTGTATGAAAGGCCCGATCGTCTTTGCATGCCATCGCATGGAATTTTCGCGTTCTTCGAATAACAGGTCGGAACTGTTGTAGGTCTGCCAACGCGCTTTTCCTTCGGGTGGAAGCCTGAGCTCAAAAACAGACTCCAAGGTAGGCCCCCCCAGCCCATTTCCTCCAAAAATCCACTTCCAGGTCGGGGCCAGGAAAACACCTTCTTTCTCGTATTCATAGATGAAGATGCATCCAACGCAGGTAACTGGTGGTAGGAAATGTTGGACGCGAATGTCCGAGTAAAGCAGGTAGTCCGTGAAATCGGAGGTTTCTGCCACCTTACTCGAATCCAGTCGAACCACCTCCTCATTCGGCAGTAAGGTCCATCCTTTCAAGGAGACCACTTGATCATCTCCAGACAGCCGAAGGAAGGCACGTTCGTCACGGGAATCGCGGGAAGGCCGCAAGATGCGCATGGCGACACGCTCTCGAAAACGGTATCGCCCCGACTGGTCGAGCAACTTGAGGCGCCCTTCCTCATAGAGAACCACCGTCGAGGAAGAGGATTCCCAGGCGCTCGTGTCGTGTCTTAGATAGGGCACAGCCCAACCAGGGAGGGGTTCTGCAAGAAGCAGCTGAGTTCCCAGAAGGAGCGACAGAAACGCTATTCTGGGCAAAACACAATTGGCGTAGTATCCCACTTGACTACCTCGGAAAAGAACTTCCGTAACTTCGGGTATTCCGTTGGTGGACAAAAAGTCTGTTTGAGCGCAAATCGCCGCTGCCACGCGATTTTCGAACCAGTCTGCCTAATATTCAGCTGATAC
>JAUWTT010000131.1 GCA_030614585.1 Acidobacteriota bacterium | reverse complement strand
AGCCTCTTCCCTGAGTCGAGATGATCGGTCCACCATGCTGGTAATCAGTTGAGCTGAGGTGCAACTTCTTCTTTGACGAAGGCCTCGATAACGTCACCGATTTTAATGTCGTTGAAATTCTGGATTGAGATTCCGCACTCGTACCCAGACTTTACTTCGGATACGTCCTCTTTGAATCGTCTCAAGGAACCCAGTCGTCCTACATAAACGACGACGTTGTCACGAAGCAATCGAAGTTCCGAACTCCGACTGATCAATCCGTCCTGGACATAACTGCCTGCGACGACACCCACCTTTGGAACTCTAAAAGTCTCACGGACCTCAGCTCGCCCCACGTTGACTTCCTTAATCGTAGGTTCTAACAACCCCAACATAGCTTGCTGAATCTCATCGGCAATATCGTAAATGACCCTGTAGAGACGAATCTCAACACCTTCGTGCTCAGCAACAGATTTGGCTGACGGTTCCGGACGCACGCTGAAACCGATAACAATTGCATCTGAGGCGGAAGCAAGAATCACGTCAGATTCCGTTATGGCACCAACAGCCTTGTGGATCACATCAACTTTGACCTTGCCCGTGCTCAATTTCTGGAGAGTGTCGGCCACTACTTCAACGGAGCCCTGCGTGTCGGCTTTCAGGACAACGGCCAGTTCCTTGGCAATACCTGCTTCCATCTGCTTGTAGAGCTCATCCAAGCTTGTCTTGACGGTCTTGGTCAAGGACAACTCCCGCTCCCTGTCTTGACGGAACTGCACCATCTCACGGGCCTGAGCCTGATCTTCGACGACTTGGAATGCGTCACCGGCAAGAGGGATTCCCTGGAGGCCAAGTATCTCCACGGCGCTGCTCGGCCCGACCTGCTTGCAGGGCTTGCCTCGATCGTTGAACATGGCACGGACCCTGCCGTACGCATTACCTGCGATGAAGATATCTCCCCCGTGCAGCGTCCCGTTCTGGGCCAGTAGAGTGGCCACAACACCGCGGCCTTTCTCCATCTTGGCTTCCAGAACAACTCCAGAGGCCGCTCGGCTGGGGTTGGCCCTCAGTTCCTGCATTTCAGCGACCAACAGCAGCATTTCCAGTAGCGCTTCGACGTTGGTCCCCTCCTTGGCGGAAACCTCAACCATAACGGTCTCGCCTCCCCAATCTTCAGCGAGCAACCCTCTATCGCCCAACTCCTGTTTGACTCGGTCGGGCTTAGAACCAGGCTTATCGATCTTGTTGATAGCTACTACGATAGGCACGCCGGCTGCTTTTGCGTGATCAATAGCTTCCAGAGTCTGAGGCATCACGCCGTCGTCAGCCGCCACAACAAGGACGACGATATCCGTGGCCTGTGCCCCTCGAGCACGCATAAGAGTAAAGGCTTCATGCCCGGGCGTGTCGATGAAAACGAGCTTCTGTCCTTTGACGAAGACTTCATAAGCACCGATGTGTTGGGTAATGCCCCCTGCCTCACTTTCTGCCACCCGAGTCTGGCGCATATGGTCAAGCAGGGTGGTTTTCCCATGATCCACGTGACCCATCACCGTGACAACCGGGGCACGAACGGTCAGATCCTCCGGGCTTTCGGGCGGTTGGTCCTGAATCGCAGCAGCCTCTTCGAAGGTAACAAAGCTGGGAATTAAATCGAACTCTTCACAAAGAGCTTCCACAGTCTCTTCGTCGAGCACCTGGTTCATGCTAGCCATAATGCCCCGTTGCATCAGGGCCTTAATTACATCACCGCTCCGCAGGCCACTCTTTTCCGAAAACAGTTTTGCGGTGACTTTCTCGGAGAAAACGATCTCCTTTGATCCGGCAGCCACCTCGGACATCTGATCGCCCGCCTTAGCTGCGATTTCAGCTTTTGCTCGCTTCTTCTTGCGTTTCTTTTCAACAGAACGCTTCTTCTTAACAGGCGCTGCCGCCGCCTCGCCCTCAACCTTGGGTGCCACAACAGCTTCTGCCTCGGCTGCTCCTGGCGGTACTGTCTCTACCTCGGCAACTACCTCCTCAGGCTCAGCAATCTCGACAACGGACTCTTCCACCGCTGCCTCTTTGGCAGGCTTCTCCGCCGCCGCTTCCTGTTCAACCGCAGCAACCTCATCAGGTACGGACGGGATCTTAGCTTCACCTGTCTCGGCCGGAAAGACCAGAGCTTCTTCGATGGGTTCCACCGGGGCCGTGGCCTCGACCTTCTCAATCAGAGGTTCGTCTTCGATGCTAATCTCGGTCTTCAGCGGGACCTCGACTTCCGTGACCTCTTCCACCTTGCGATAGGCGGACTTGCGTCCTTTTCGAGGCTTCAGCGATCCCGAAAGAGGGCTGGGAGGAAGAAGCTCGGCATCGCGTTCTCCAGCGCGCTTTTTTCTACTGGTTCGCTTCCTGGGCTTCCCAAGCTCTTTAATTGAGCGGCGGGCGCGTGCTCCGGAGACTCGGCGAGGCTTTTCAACCTTCTTCTCCTTCTCCTCCTGCTCTACTTCCACCATCACCTGCAACCGCTTGCGGATACGATTTGCGATATCAGGGTCCACGACAGTAGCTGCAGACGGCACCCACACGCCAATCTTCTTCAGCTCCGCTACTACGATCGAGCTCCTGAGCTCAAACTCGGTTGCAAGTTCTTTAACCGTGATTTGTTCCATGCCTAATCTATATTGAAACCTCAATTAGCCGGTGGCCGACTCAGCAGGAGTTGGCTCATCAGTCTTCTGTTTCTTCGGAAACTTCTTCGGTAACCTCTTTGCCCGACTCCAACTTTTCCTTCGCCCCAGTCAACAACTTTTCCGCCGTCTTCTGTCCCACACCTGGGATATCGGTCAAATCGTCGACCGAACGTTCCACCAATTCGTCTAGTGAACTGATTCCTGCCTTTTCCAAGCGTAACTGCATCGCCTCGCCAACCCCTCCCAATTCAGACAGGGGAATGGCCCTTTTTGCATTTTCCTCGAGCTGGTCAATTTGCCCCAAGACTTCGCGCTTCTTTTCTTCCTCACTTCTTATCTCTATCTCCCACCCCAGCAGTTTCGAAGCCAGCCTTACGTTCTGACCTTTTCGGCCAATGGCCAGGGAAAGTTGATCTTCCGGAACGATGACTTCCAGTACTCTTGCGACAGTATCGGAGATAAGGACTTTCGATATTCTCGCCGGATTCAAGGCATTGACGGTGTAATCCACGATGTCGTTGGAGTAGCTGATTATATCGATTTTCTCACCCTTCAACTCTCGAATCACAGCGTTGATCCGGCTACCCTTCATCCCGACACACGCTCCGACAGGATCCACCGAGTTATCCAGGCTGGCCACCGCGACCTTAGCCCTCTCACCTCCCTCTCGGACTGCGTTCTTGATCACAACGGTCCCGTCGTAGACCTCCGGAATCTCCCCCTCAAAGAGACGAATCAAAAGGCTGGGATCGGTGCGAGACACTACGATCTGGGGCCCCTTCGCCAGACGGAGTACTTTGATAATGACGGCCCGTATTCGATCACCCATGGAGTACGTTTCGTTGCGCGACTGCTCAGTAAGAGGGAGTAGAGCCTCCGTGCGCCCGATATCCAGGATCACATCCCGCCCTTCGTAGCGGCGGACGATACCATTCACCACATTTCCAGCCTGGTTAGAGAACTCTTCAAATATGATCTCGCGCTCGGCTTCGCGGACCTTTTGAACGATGACCTGCTTCGCCGTCTGTGCAGCTATCCTCCCCAATTCAAGGGTCGGCTTCGGGATCTCGATGTAGTCGCCAACCTCAAAGGTCTCATCGATATCAAGTGCCTCTTCCAACGACATCTGGATCGCAGGGTCTTCAACTTCGTCAACGATCTCCCTGACAGCGAAGACGTCGATCGTACCAGTCTCCGGATCATAGCTGGCCTGCAGATCTTCCTCAGTTTTGAAGTACTTCCGAGCCGCAGCGACCATCGCGTCTTCCAAAGCGTGGGAAACCACTTCCGAATCAATACCCTTCTCTTTACAGAGCTGCTCAATAGTCTGACTTAGCGTATTTACCATTACTCTCTCAACCGCGCACCGTTTCCGGCGCAGACATCTGCCTCCCTCCAAAAGGGTGGGAGGCACAAGCGATCAGTCAAAGCGGTAGACCAAATGCGCTTTCTTAACCCTGTCCAGCGGGACTGAGAAGATCTCTCCTTCGCAATCCAACTGTACGACCCCCTTCGAGAAGCCTTTGATGCGACCGGCAAAATTCCGTCGCCCCTCAATCTTCTCAACGGCCAGGAGCCTAATCTCTCTGCCCAGGAACCGTCTATAATCTGCCTCGCGAAACAAAGGACGCTCAAGCCCCGGAGAGGAGACCTCAAGGGTGTAGCTGCCGGGAATGAAGTCGTCAACCTCAAGCAAGACTCCTACCCTTCGGCTCATATAAGCACAATCCGATATGGTCACTCCTCCGGGCCGGTCAACGTACATCCTCAGTACTGGACTCCGGCCCGTCTGTGCCAGCTCCACGCCGACCAACTCGAAGCCCTCATCTTCGACCGCCTCTCGGATCAGAGCCTCGATACGGCGCGCAATATCCAACATTTTTAACCCAAAAACAAAAAAAAGTGGGCATGAGCCCACTTTCTTAGCAGACAGATCCGCGGGTAATTATAGCCTACACAACCACTTAATTCAACACCTCCACTTCTCCGACATTGGCGAAGAAAGGCTCTAATTCCTCGGCGTCACCCGCTACGATCATGACGAATCGGCCCTCCGGAAGTAGTTCATTCAGCCGCTCCTGAAAGGCTTCCTGGGTCACTCTTTCCAAGCGGAGATTCAAGGTGGAAATGTAATTGACTCCCAGCCCGTACAGTTCTGCTCCCAGGATCAACTTCATCTGTTCCACGGGGTCGTCAAACGCTCCCTTTAGTTCCTGGAAAACGAGTTGTTTGGCTTCTTCAAAGCGACCCACGTCCACTTTTCCCTTCCGAAGTTCGGCCAAGGACTTCCTGAGTTTGTCATAGTACGAAGTAATAGAACCCGCCGGAGCCTCCAAACTGATTTGAAGGTAGCCGGGCATTCTCCGCTCGACCAGTTTGGGGCAACCCCGGATCTGGCTGCTCGCGGAAATCTCCTCTGCCCAGCTCGGGAGCCACAGAGTCAGATATTGTTCGAGGATTTTGAAAACCAGGAAGTCCCGGGATGATCGGGCGACCCCTAAATACCCCCATCTGAGAAAACTCGTCTCACTGTTCTTCTGGTCGACTAACAGGATCTTCGGGCGCTCAGGGGGCACGCTCTTCCTAAAGGTAAACGGTGCAGCCTTTTCCCTTACCCAAGACCCCCAACGGCGGCTTTGAAGGCGGAACAACTCCTCCCGGTCACCGCTGAAAGCAACCGCCAGGAATGCCTGGTTAGGTATCATCAGTTTCCTGTACTGAATCTTAATGTCTCGCAGATAGAGGCTCTGCAGGGTCTCCAGGGTTCCATTGACGGGGTGCCCGTACGGGTTTTTCCGAAACAAGTATTCAGTAAACAACAGCTGCGTGCGGCTCTCCAGTCTTTCCCAGTCCGCCTTGGCCTCCTCAATAGCCTGCTTCCGGAGACGCGCGAAAACCTCTTCTTCAAACACCGGACGAACCAGCAGATCGGACAGCGTGCTCAAAGCGAAGTTCAGGTGCTCAGCCGGGGCAGTGCCACTGAAATGAATGGAGTCCCAATCAACCAAGTAGTCAAATTCAATCTCCCTTTTTCCCAACTCCCGTTCAAGCACTTGATCCCTCGCACCTTCTATCATCATCTTCAGCAAGAGATTTGTAGCGCCCCACTTACCCGAGGGGTCAAATGCCGCTCCATTCTTGATCATAAGAAGAAACGGCACTCGATCCTCAGTTCCATCGAAAAAAAGAAACTGCATACCGTTGAGAAGGGGCTTCCTTTCGATCTCCGGCAGCAGACTATGCTGAAAGGACTCTGCGAAAGAGCTCCCAGGAGCTATAATCAAACTCATCAGAAGGAGCAATCGATAGCCGATCCCTGAAGCTGTTCCATTCATGGAGTAACCACCTTTGAACTTCAGTTTAACCGATGTCGAGTGCATAAAGCTGGCCAACGGCCTAAAAGTGCTGGTGCGCCCAGACCGTAGCATTCCTATCGTTACCACAATGCTCTGGTATCAAGTTGGATCCCGAAGTGAGGAACCAGGAAGTACCGGTGTGTCCCACTTTCTTGAACATATGATGTTTAAGGGTACTAAACGGCTGGCAAAAGGTGCAATAGACCAGCTGACAACTTGGAACGGGGGCTTCAATAACGCCTTTACGGGACGAGATTACACAGTTTACTACTTCAGTTTTGCATCAGATCGGTGGTGGTCCGCACTGGAGATCGAGGCCGACCGTATGGTCAACGCCCTGCTCGAATCCGAGGAATTCGAGTTGGAAAAGCAGGTGATCCTCGAAGAGATGCGGATGGCGATGGATGACCCTTGGGAGTCGATGCGTCAGACAGTTGATTTCCGTGCTTTCGGTGATCACCCCTACCGCAATCCCATCATCGGGCAGCTGGACGACGTTTCGGATCTCACCCTGGACACTCTGATCAAACATTACGACAGGTATTACGTACCGAACAACGCGACTCTCGTCATTGTCGGAGATGTAGACGTCGATGAGGCCCTTAAGCGCATCGACAAGACACTCGGTTCACTCCCCTCAACACCCATTGTCAACCCTGGACGCCGGCTTCAGCCGGAACGAAGGCCGGAGCGGATCGAAATCGCCAACCCTTCCGCTGTGACACGCGTGTTGGTCGCGATACCAGCTCCAGCAATTGACAATTCCCAACTCTCCAACATGCAACTCATTGATCGAATCCTCTCAGAGGGTAAGCTATCCAGACTTCACCTCCGGATGGTCGAAAACGAACAACTGGCATCGTTGGCTACTTCCGACATTGAAGAGACCATGGACCCGTATCACGTGTTCATTCGGCTTGAACTCGAGAAGGGCGTCAAACCTGAATTAGCGGTTCGGTGCGTGCTCGATGAACTAAAGAAACTCTGTGAGGAGGAACCGGACGAAGCAGAACTCCGAAAGGCCAAGAACCAGTGCGTCTCCCAGTTCCTTAATGATCTTGAAACCACATTTGATCAGAGTTTTCAGCTGGGCCTGTGGGAGACACTGTCTCACTGGGAAGGTCTTAATGAATATATCGAAGGGCTCGAATCCGTAAGCGCTTCACAATTGTGTCAGACTGCGGCAAAGTACTGCGATCCAGAGAAAGCGGTAGTGTGCGTGGCTGTTCCCGATTCAAACTGAATGCTGAAGAACATAGACTTCAAAAGGGTGCGCTTCGACAACGGGTTGACTCTCCTGTACGCCCACAACCCCCGACTGCCGGTCGTTTCACTCAACGCTTTTCTACTTGTGGGGAAAGATCAGAACCCGATGACCGGTGCGGGTACTGCATCGCTCACAGCTCGGCTACTGGATGAAGGCACGGAAAACTTCGATCACAGGCAGATTTCTGAACTGTTGGAAAACGCAGGTGGCCAACTGAGCACGTTCAGTGACCGAGAAGTGACTGGCGTCTGCTTCCAGCTCATGGCAAGTGAACTGCCTCTCGGAATGACTCTGCTCACCGAAATGCTCCTCAGGCCTGTGTTTCCCGAATCGAGATTCGAGAACGAGCGGAAAAGGGTACTGAACCATTTGGTAGCTATGAGTGAAGACCCGCAATTGATTGGCGACCAACTCCTAAACCAGCAGATTTATGAGGGAACCCCGCTCGAATACCCGCTGCTAGGTACGCCCGAAAGCTTGTCCAAAATTACAGCGGGTGATCTCCGTCTGTTTCACGAACAGAAATACGGAGCCAGGAACACGCTGCTTCTGGTCGTTGGAGCAAATAAGTTTGAGGAGGTCTTGGAACTTACAGAGAAGCAGCTTTCCAGCTGGGGGAATCGAAACCAGCAGCTGACACCCAGATGGCAACTCCAACGACAAAGCAAGCCCCTTTTCTGCACGAAACGAATGAACAAAGAGCAGCTTTGTATCTATCTGGGACACCTTGGAACGGTCAGAGACAACCCTGACTACTATGCGTTGCAGGTCCTTGACGTAATTCTTGGAGGAGGCCCCGGATTTGCCAGTCGGATTCCGAGGACGCTCCGTGACGAGAAGGGCCTGGCTTACACAACCTACTCCGATATCAGCGGATCGTGTGGGCTTTATCCAGGCCGTTTCGTGGCTTATGTCGGGACTTCCCCAGAAAGAAAAAACGAAGCTCTAGACGAACTCCATCGAGAAATCAGCGGGTTTGTTGAGAGCGGCCCCACGGAGGAAGAGATTAGCCTGGCACAGAGCTTTCTCATCGGCAACTTCGTTTTCGAGTTTCATTCAAACCTTTCACTGGCACGTTTCTTACTTACCGCTGAAATACATTCTCTGGGAAACGATTTTCCGAAGCGGTATCCCGATCACATTCACTCCGTCACGTGTGAGGATGTCAACCGGGTTGCTCGCCATTATCTGGATACTGTAAACTATACTACGGTTTTTGTGGGCGCTGTTTAGCACAACCAAATGAGTTGCAAACCCTTCCTTCGAAGATACTCAAAACTGCCATCCTCCATTATTTCCCTGTTCCGTATTGCTCTAGCGCTTTCCTGTCTACTCACGGTCACAACGGACTGTTCCAAGCGACCACCTCCGTTGCCACCTTCGGCCGGAGGAACCCCCACTTCGACCTCCGGTGATTCGAGAGACGGATCGGCGGGTGCCCGCCTTGCCCCGGAGTTGGACCTGCGGATGGAACCACCTTCGATTCGACCAGGGCAATCCGCTCTTCTTACCTGGGAAAGCAGGAACGCTGAAAGCGT
>JAUWTT010000267.1 GCA_030614585.1 Acidobacteriota bacterium | reverse complement strand
GAGGAAATGTCTCACGTTTGGTTCTGGATGATGATCGCAAGTTCACACAGACCGATTATGTTGCTGTGAACCAGGCAATCGCTATTCTGGAAAATCGTACCGGGAAATTACCTCCGAACGGGACAAACAAGAGAAAATTGAAGTCAGACTCCCCGTTTTTTCTGGGAGTTGGCTTGGTTCGGCCGCACGTTCCATTCGTCGCTCCGGCGAGTTGCTTTAAACCATATCCGGATGATGAGATGGAGCTTCCCCCGGTTTTGATAGGTGATAATGTCCCAGCTCAGGCATTGAGACGCCAGAACCATAAGGTCTGGAAAATGAATGAAGCTGAGAAACGGATGACGATAAGTGGATATATGGCCAGTGTCCGTTTCATGGACCAACAGGTTGGTCGATTACTCGAAGCGCTCGACCGGTTAAGAATCAGGGATGAAACCATTGTTATCTTCATATCCGATCATGGCTACAACCTGGGGGAACATGACTGTTGGGCAAAGTCCAGTTTGTGGGAAGGGACTGTCCGCGTTCCCATGATAATTTCCCATCCGGGTTTCAAACAGAACTATGGGACCACCTGTGGAACTATTGCAGAACTGATTGACCTTTACCCGACTCTAACGGAACTATGCGGTTTGTCTGACAAGCAACCCGGAATACTTCAAGGAAAGAGTCTTGCTGATTTTGTCATTAAAAGCGGGACAAAGGAACGCGAATCTCAAGCTTTTACAGTCACCCAAGGAGGGGACGCAGCCTCCTTAAGGACAGACAGATGGCGATATACGCGCTGGGGTGAAGAGGCAGAAGTGAGTAACGAGGAACTCTACGATCACCTGAACGATCCGGAGGAACATGTCAACCTGGCGGATCATCCGGAAAGGGGCACGGTTTTGGAAGAAATGAGGAAAGAATTTGAATTAGCCAGGAATAGAGCCCGAACCGGATTAAATCAATAATGAACGAAGTTCCATGACACCCCTTGTCGATATTCAACACGAATAATGAACAGAATTCTAAGTGATTAGAGCGATTCAGTTTGGCCAAACGGGAAAAGGATTGGAGGGCGATTATGAGAAAGTATCCGATGAGTAGAGGAAGTCTATTCATGCCGGCGATGCTTTACGTTTTGTCGACTGTTGCCTGTTGGAATTCGGGACCGTCGTTTACGGAGAAACCGACAGTTTCGGCTAATCCTAATCCTCAGGTTCCGCTGGCTGCAGTTCTCAGATTCAAGACCGACCGGCCCGTCACGACGGCAATCCGGATAACGGATGGAACGCATGATTTCGAACTAAAGTTCGACAATTCCTGGAATCCTCCAGAGGGTCTTCCTGTGGTTGGCATGCGGCCTGATCGACGCCACGAACTTCGGGTAATCATCCGAGACGACTCAGGCGCAGAAACGGTTGCAGATTCTATTCTCGAGTTCGAAACGCCTCCGCTACCCGGCAATCGCGAGGAGTTTCCGCCGCTGGAGGTTACAGTCAGCAAGCCCGAGGAGATGGAACCGGGTGTGACTCTATTCAATCCGCGGCGGCGGAAGATCGACGCACCAGGGTTCAACCAGGAGTTTGGAATGCTTCTGGCGGTTGATGCGCAGGGCGAAGTTCTGTGGTACTACCGAGTTGATTCACGCATCAGCGACTTCGAAAAGCTGCGTAGCGGAAACCTTCTTGTTGTGACGCAGGACTTTCGATTGATCGAACTGGACTGGCTTGGAAATACGGTCAACCAGTGGTATGCCAAGAATCGTCCGGATGGGCCGACGACAGGAATTCCTGTTGAGGCTCAGACTTTCCATCATGAGGTAGACGAACTTCCGAACGGAAACATTATCGTCCTGGGTACAGAGTTACGTGAGATCGACAATTACTATACCAGTGAGTATGACGAACGAGCGCCCCGCAAGACACAGAGGGTGATGGGAGACATTATTCACGAGTTTGAGCCGGAAACTGGAAAAGTTGTCTGGGAATGGAGAGCTTTTGATCACATGGATCCCTATCGTATCGGCTATGAGACTTTCAGCAGATACTGGATCCGCCGCGGTTTCCCGGACACTGTGGATTGGAGTCATGCGAACAATCTTCTCTACGACGAACAAGATGATTCGATTATTGTGAACTTCCGGTATCAGGCTGCTGTAATGAAGATCGATCGAAAGACGAAGGAGATTGAGTGGATCTTAAGTGAGCCTTCCGGATGGGGAGATTTGTCCGATAGAGTGCTCAAAGGTGAAGGGGAAATCAACTGGCCTTACCATCAACATTCGCCGCAACCGACTCCGAACGGAACCCTGCTGATCTACGACAATGGAAACTACCAAGCTCGGCCGTTTACTCCTCCAAAGCCGATTATTGAGACCTACTCGCGTGCTGTTGAGTATGAAATCGATGAGGAACAAATGAAGGTTCGTGAGATATGGGCTTCGGAGAAGATGGGGCCGGAAAGAGTTGTCAGTATCGCCATGGGTGATGTTGATTGGTTGCCCAAAACCGGGAATGTGCTGGTGGCTTATGGAGCGCTTCTGGATCCGGAGTTCTTAAGACAGATGCGGTGGCAATCGCAGTCACGTCAGCAATTCAGTCAGTGGACCAGGTTACGGGAGTACAAGCGGACCAATCCCGCCGAGGTCGTGTGGGAGATGGTACTCAAGGACGAGGCCCCAATGGGATGGACCCTGTTCGGGGCTGAGCGGTTACCTGGAGTTGGTCCCTAGCTGATACCCGGTGCCGAAACTTTCCAATCAAATGATCCTAAACCTGTGGCAAGAACCTGTTGGAGAAAGAAGCCATGAGAAGAATAGAAAAGTCAGTGGCGCGCCTCATAACGTTTTCTTTTACTGGAGATAGAAGAATGGTCTTACGATTGTTTCGTCCTGGTTTCTTGCCGGCATCCTTGTTCATGGCAACCATCTTGTTTTCGGTTGGCAACAACGCCTCCTTTGCGGAAGAATCGCGCCCAAACATCTTGTGGGTGACCAGCGAAGACAATGGACCCCACCTTGGTGCTTATGGAGACGCTTTTGCCGACACACCAAACTTGGATGGGTTGGCGGAAAGGGGATTTACCTATTTGAATGCCTGGTCCACCGCACCAGTCTGTGCTCCGGCGAGAACAACCATCATTTCCGGCCTTTATCCTACCTCGACCGGATCGGAGCACATGCGGAGTATGACGCGGCTTCCGGAACAAATGCTCATGTTCCCAAGATACCTGAGAGAGGCCGGATACTATTGCACCAACAACTCGAAGGAAGACTATAATCTTGAAAAAACAGGCATGGTTTGGGACGAATCCAGCAAAGAGGCCCACTGGAACAAGCGAAAGCCGGGTCAGCCGTTCTTCTCGGTGTTCAATTTCACGGTCACCCACGAGAGTCAGATCCGTCTCCGACCTCACACACCTGTTCACGACCCCTCCCGGGTACGTGTCCCTGCCTACCATCCCGACACACCGGAAGTTCGCCGTGACTGGGCCCAATACTATGACAAGATGACGGAAATGGACGAGCTGGTCGGAGGAATCCTGGGCCAGCTGGAGGAAGACGGATTAGCCGAGGACACCATTGTTTTTTATTGGGGGGATCATGGCGCGGGAATGCCAAGAAGCAAGCGATGGCCCTACAATTCAGGTCTTCACGTGCCCCTGATCGTCAGTATTCCTGACAAATTTAGACACTTAGCTCCTCGGTATTACGAAGCTGGTGGGAAAACCGATCGGTTGGTTGGCTTCATCGACCTCGCTCCAACTGTACTCAGTCTGGCAGGAATAGAACCTCCGTTATTCCTGCAGGGCCATGCTTTCCTGGGTGAGTTTGAAGATCCTGAACAGCCCTATCTGTATGGTTTCCGGGGTCGCATGGATGAGCGCTACGATCTGCTTCGATGTGTTAGAGACAAGCGCTACGTCTATATCCGGAATTTTATGCCGCACAAGATATACGGGCAGTACATTGCCTATATGTTTCAGATGCCGACGACCCAGATCTGGAGAGAGTTGTTCGACCAGGGAAAATTGGAGGAACACCAGACCTACTTTTGGAGGAATAAACCGCCAGAGGAGCTGTATGATCTGGGGGAAGATCCCGATGAAATCAACAATCTGGCTGATTCTCCAGCTCATGAGGCCATCTTGAAACGTTTTCGCCAGGCGCAAAGAGAGTGGGTCCAATCGGTCCGGGATGTAGGGTTTCTACCCGAGTCTGAGATCCACTCACGATCTCGATCTTCTAACCCTTACGAAATGGGGCATAATGAGGAGTTGTATCCTCTTTCTCGAGTACTAAAGTCTGCAGAAATAGCTTCTAACTTATCGATGGAAGAGGAGATTCTTTCTGACCTCAGAAAAGGGATGTGGGACCCTGATTCCGCGGTGAGGTACTGGGCCGCCCAAGGGTTTCTAATGCGTGGAGAAGAGGGCATTGAGTCGGCAAGGGAAGTACTCCTCCAGGCGCTTCAGGATCGTTCACCGAATGTTCGGATCATGTCCGCTCAGGCCCTGGGTCAGTACGGAAGCGATGAGGACGTTTCTAGAGCATTGTCAGTGTTGATTGAACTGGCTCCACCTGACCGCCACGGAGTCTATGTTTCGATGCTCGCTTTGAATGCCATCGATGCGCTGAACGGCAAGGCGATATCTGTGAGGACCCAGATCGAGCAGCTGCCAACGAGTGATCCTTCGGCCCACCGCCGAATGAGGGCCTATGTGCCGAACCTTGTGAAAAAGATCCTTGCTGATCTTGACGCACCCGATTAAGCCTTGAATGGTCTCCGTTGTCCGAGGTGTACCATGACCGGACCCAGGCGCCATTTCCCGAAGTGACCGGTGGCGTATCTTCCCACCCTCGAAGTGAGGTCTTGACTCTGGACAAGCCTTACACCGCCCTCAATCTTGGTCCGCATTCTTACAGGGCGATTTCGAAAGCTACTCGATTCTATTTCCCCTCTGCCGCCCATTTCTTCATGAGCGCAATATTGCGACTGAGGATCTCTTTCTGGTCGGCAGACTGGTTGCCCTGCATAAAGACACTCATGTCACTGTCGTACATGGCATCGGATTCCGGTGCTTGTCCTCTGTCATCGGTCTCGATGATCCAGGCCTCCAGTTCCCGTCGCATCTCCTTGAGAGTCTGCTGGTATCGCGGGTCGGTCGCCAGGTTTTTGAGTTCAAACGGATCCTGGTGCAGATCGTACAACTCTTCCTCGGGCCGGCTTTCGGCCATGATAAGGGCCTGGGCCTTGTTGAGTTTCCCCTCTCCAAAAAGGCGGCGCATAGTCTGGATGATCGGTTTGTTGTCCTTGTAGCGGTTGGGTTGCAGGTATGGACGCCGCGGGTAGAAATTGCGGATGTACTTAAATTGTTGGCTGCGCACGGCACGCAAACGTTCCACCGTTTCGTCGCAACGGTCACGGGCCGCAAACACGTACTTTCGTGGACTATAGTCCTCGGCCAGGATGTCGCGGGCCTGGATGATCTCTGGAATGTCGATGCCCGCCCGCGCCAGGGACGTCGCCGCAAGGTCGACGTGTTCCACACAGTCCTCGCGCACGGTTCCCGGTTTGATGCCGGGACCTCGAATGACCATGGGGATATGGATCCCTCCTTCGTAGCAGAACTGCTTATTTCGAACGTGACTGATGCCGTGGTCAGTGATGAAGAAGACATAGGTATTGTCGAGTTCCCCGGCTTCACGCAGACGAGCGACAATACGCCCCACCTGCATGTCCGTGTAGCGTACAGTGTCCAGGTACTGAGCCCAGTCTTGTAAGATCACAGGGTCGGCGGGCAGATAGGGCGGGAGTTCAAAGGAATCTTTGGCAGTGATATCGCCGAGGTCCTTCTTGACCCGCGCGGGCCACTGGTCACCCGTCCCATTGCCGCGCATCTTTCCACCCCTCAACTGTACCTGACAAAAAAACGGCTGGCCGGGTTTGCGCGCGGACCAGTGGACAGTGTCGTAAATCGACTTTTCCCACTCAAAGTTGTAAT
>JAUWTT010000475.1 GCA_030614585.1 Acidobacteriota bacterium | reverse complement strand
GGATAGTTCAGCACGAGAGCCTTGGTCTTCGGGGTGATCTTGGCCTGCACCGCCTCGGGTTCAACCTCGAACCCGCTGGAAGCCAGCGTTTCGACGACCACCGGAATCCCGTAGGAAAGCTGAATCGTTGGCTCGTAAGACACGTAAGAGGGCTGGTGGTAAATGATTTCGTCACCAGGATCAACGATCGCACGGATCGCCAGGTCCAATCCTTCACTCACACCAGTCGTCACCAGGATCTCTGTGGCGGGATCGTAAGACGGCCCGAAAAAGGCTTCTACATACTCTGCCAGTGCCGTCCTCAGTTCCTTGAGTCCGAGATTCGATGTGTATGACGTGGCGCCTCGCTCCAACGCATACATGGAGCTGTCCCGAATGTGCCAGGGGGTCGCATACCCGGGTTCTCCGACTCCAAGACTGATCGTATCCTCCATACTGTTGACGATCTCGAAGAAGTCTCTAATCCCTGACGGGCGAATCGACTGAACCGAACGCGCAACTCTCTTACGGAGAGATTTTGAGTCTTTCATAGTCCTCGTGCGGTTCCATCAGGAGTCCCCGATACTTGAAGGTCTTGAGCATAAAATGACTGCAAGTCGAGGTCACTCCATCGAGGGGAGCCAGTTTTTCACTTACGAAAGCCGCCACTTCATGAAGTGTGTCACCTTCGACGAAAAGCAGGAGGTCGAAGGTTCCTGAGACCAGGCAGAGGGTCTGTACTTCATCGAACGCTGCAATTCGTCGTGCGATGGGATCGAAACCGTCCTTCCTTTGAGGAGTGACTTTTACCTCGATAACCGCAGTTACCCGGTCAGAATCGAGGCGATCCTTATGGACTATCGCTTGATAACCTCGGATTACTCCATCTTTTTCGTACTCCGAGATCCTCGCCTCAACTTCCTGAGGAGTACTGTTCAACATCTTCGCGATGTTCTCAACCGACTCCCGTGCGTTCTGGGTCAGTATCTTAAGAAGGTCATCCATTGTGTTGCCTCGCTTCATTGTTCTGGGAACCTTGGCGCCGAACTAGGTTAGCACAAGCGGCCCACGTTGAATGGTCTTGAGTCTTGGGTCTTGGGGCTTGTTTCGAACTTCGAACTTCGATCGGTCTTGGGTCTTGGGTCTTGGGTCTTGGGTCTCGAGGCTCGCAGTAAGTAGTAAGTGGTGAGCAGTGAGTAGTGGCAGGGGATTCAAGGGCTGCTGGGAATGAATGCTTGGTGTCCTTGGTGGCTTGGTGGTTGATATTCTTCACTAATGGCCTCTTTTCCTTTGCGAGTGTGAAATCCTTCCGTCTTACGCAAAGAACGTAAAGACTCTGGAAAGCCGGGGTTTCCCAGCATAAGATACATGCATGAATTCAAAAATCCTTTTGGAGATAATTGTTGCCTCTTCCGATGATGCCGTAGCGGCATGCGCCGGTGGAGCAGATCGGTTTGAAGTCTGCAGCGCGCTGGGTCTGGGTGGTTTGACGCCGAGCCTGGGAACGGTAAAGGCGATCAAAGAGGCAGTCGATGTTCCGGCCATGTGCATGCTTCGCCCGAGAGAGGGTGGAATGGCTTACGGGGAAGGCGAGTTTCGAGCCATGCTGCTGGATGCGGAACTATTTCTTGAAGCGGGTGCTGACGGCCTCGTTTTCGGTTTACTTACGCCTGACGGGGATGTCGATTTGCCTAGATGCCGCGAGCTTCTGCAGCTTGTTGAGTCGGCTGGGAGGCCTGTCCAAACTGTTTTTCACCGTGCGTTCGATGTGACATCCACACCGGAGGTGGCGCTGGAACAACTCGTCGATCTGGGGATCACCCGCATTTTGACTTCCGGCCGAGCCCCAACGGCTCTGGAAGGAGCCGATGAAATAAAGAAGAACGTTGAACAGGCACGGGGGCGGATCGAAATACTCCCTGGGGGTGAGCTGGACGCCGAGTGTGTGGAGAAGGCTGTTCAGTTGACTGGAGTGGATCAGGTCCACCTCTATGTCACTCGGTCGGAACGGGATAGGTCTACCGTCAATAATCCCCGAATATATTTCGGAGCCTTCGTGCCGGAAAATGAGTTTGATTGCCGGGTTGCAGACGAAAGAGAGATCGCTCAAATTCGAAAGACCCTCGATCGATCAGCCTGATTCAGGAAAACAAGGAGAGAACACTGTGACAGAACGAATACGGGTGGGTGTTGTCGGGTCAAAGTTTGCCGCTGACTTTCACTGTGATGCCTACAGCCGAATTGATGCGGCAGAAGTCGTGGCTGTAGCAGCGATTGACAATCTCGAGGGGATCTCCAGCAAGTATGGGATTCCCAAAACATACGAAGACTATAACGAGATGTTTGAGGAGGAGAACCTCGATCTGGTCTCGGTATGCGCTCCGAACTTCCTTCATCATCCCGTGGTATTAGCCGCTTCTGAAGCTGGAATCCATGCGGTCTGCGAAAAACCCCTGGCGATCAGTGCCGATCAGGGCCGGGAGATGGTGGAGGTTTGCGGGAAGAACGGTACCAAGTTGTTTTACGCGGAAGACTGGATGCATGCCCCCGCATTGGTTCGAACCGAGGCGTTGATCAACGAAGGCGCCGTCGGAGACATCCTCTACATCAAGGCAAAAGAAGTGCACAATGGGACCCATTCACCTTTCGCCCAGAACAAAGAGACTTGCGGAGGAGGAGTGTTTCTCCATATGGGTTGCCATGCCGTCACCTGGGTTCTCCGAATCCTCGGAAAACGCGAAAACCCAGTCGTGGAAGTAACCGGAAAGATGACGGGTGGCGGAGATGAGAATTTCGTTCACACGAAGAACACTGGTGAAGATTTCGGCATGGCGATGCTGCGCTTCAGAGATGGCCAGTTCGCCTTTGCAGAGTCGAACTACATCACCCTGGGAGGGATGGACGACAAAGTAGAAATCTATGGCACCAAGGGTGTAATCAAAGTCGATCTGACTTTCAGCTCGGCCGTGAACTGTTACTCGACAGACGAGATCTCTTACAGCATTGAAAAGGCCGACATCAATAGGGGATGGACCAAGCCGGCGGTGGACGAGTTCTACAGCCTCGGCTACGTAACAGAGATCGAGTATTTCGTGAACTGCGTGATCAGGGACGAGGTGCCCAAATACGGTGTGGATGGAAGGGCCGGCCTTACGACCGTTGAGATTATCGAGGCGTGTTACGAGTCCAGTGAGCTTGGCAAGACGGTTTACGGCAGCTGGAGTTAAGCTTCACTCAAAAACGTTGAACTGATGGCTGAACTTCACAGTCAGGCTTTTCTCCGGCGGCAGGCCCTCATGTGTGAAACCCCTGAAATCATTGTAGACAACGAAGAGGCCTGTATTGGCTGCCTGGAGCCAGGCAAAACGCACGTTTGTTGACCAGATCTCATCCCTGTCGTTGTACTGAATGAGAGACTGTATATATATCCGCGGTGTGAATGAATAAGAGATCCGGGTCAGAACCAGATTAGCCACGAACGCGCCTTCAGGTAAGTCGATATCGTTGCGACTCCAACTGAATTCGGTATTGAAGCGATCACCGAGGCGCATCTTCGCCGTCGGTGTTAGTGCCAGCCTGGTTCCTCCAAAGAAACCTCCTGCGATCGTCCTGAGGCCACCACTCAGCCAACGCCCTTCATCGGTAAAAGCCACGATCTGAGCTTCCTTGTTGTCGTAAATGCCAGGTTGTACATGAACTCCAGGATAGATCGCGAACGGTTCAATCACTTCCTCATGGGTGAAGTTGATTCCAGTGTGCAGCTCGGCCCCACCCCTCCATTCCAGATGGTTATCGACATGGAGTCGCCCGGTCTCGTAGATGTTTTCGTGATTCCAGTATCCAGCAAACGACACGTGAGGCCGAATCTCCTGGAGGCTGAAAAAGTCGGCGGGCCGGATACGCCTGAGAACCAGGGTGCTGAGCTTTCGAAAGTCCTTTCTGCGCAGGAACCCAACCTCAGGGTTGAACTGCGGTGCGACGTCCGTATACGTTCCATTGAGGATCCAGGCCTGGGAGTCGTAGTTGG
>JAUWTT010000399.1 GCA_030614585.1 Acidobacteriota bacterium | reverse complement strand
CCTGCCCTCCACAGTTACTACCCACCGGTATCTTTTTGGAAGACTTGCGCAGCAAGCGCCAGTTGGTAAGAATTGCAGGTTGGATCTACTCGGTAAATTAGTATGAGAATCAGATTACTTTTCTTTTGCTCTCTAATTCTTTTCGTGCCGGCAAACCTGTCCTGCAGCTCGGGTGACTACTTTCCACCTTCGGAAGTGGACGGGGGCTGGAGAAAGAACACTGAGCCGGATTTTCTTCGTTCAGTGGGCCTGGATCCTCAAAAGCTCGAGGAATTCGGGCAGTATAGCCTTTCAGTACCCAACAGCAACTGGAAGCCTTACGCGGACCACACGGGCATCATCGTCATCAAGAATGGCTGGATTGTGGGAGAGTGGTATAACCACCCCGATGCCGCCAATTTCATGACCTACCTTTCCTCGAACGGTAAGGCCTTTGCCATGGTCTGTTTCGAGATCATGGCGGATGATGCCCGGTCTGGACGAATAGATTCCTCTATCGACCAGAACAGCCTCGTTTATGACAGTGATTGGCTCCCGGAAGGCTTTCCTCTCTCTGACCCACAGAAGCAGGCGATCACGTTTGAGCAGATTTTCCAGCATACGTCGGGACTCTGCCCGGAGAGATCTGCAACAGGAGAATCCCTTGAGCAGGGCCGGAACAAATGGACCGACTATGTGGACTGGATAGTAGGTCATGACGCTCAATGGCCTCAAACTGGAAGCCTCTATTTTCCACCCGGGCAACCGGAACGGTGGCCGAAACGAGAACAATGGGGTGATCATACAGGCGGATATTCAAGTGTTGGGTTCGGCCATGTTGGGCTGATTCTCCGCAATATTTATGGGATGCCGGCAAGACAGTTTTTGTGGCAGCGTTTGCTGCAACCTTTAGGTTTTTCGGGAATCGACTTTCACGCGCCTCCCAGCGAGGAGATCCAGTGGTTCAGTGCCGGTGGTCTGCGGATGACTCCCAGGGACTATGCTCGTTTTGCCTTCTTCCTGCTTCGAAATGGTCGCTGGAACGACCGACAGATCGTCCCACCGCAATGGATTCAGCACTTCAGAGAGTCTGTTCGGTATCCAAACATCCGCTCCAATCAGGATGGGTTCTTCGGAAAGTACCCCAGGGACATGTTTCGCATAGCCGGATCCGGCTTGAATTGGGCCTTCATGGTGCCTTCTTTGGATCTGATTGCCATTCGAACAGGGCGTGCAGATAACCGGCAGTGGAACGAAGTGGAACAGCAGTTTCTTCAGAAGCTCTTCGCGGCGGTCAGCGATACTCAGGCGACCCGCCAAGATCTTCCAGGCGGTTTGCCCGGCCAGATTGTCGCGGATCCCGCTCGCCCCCGGTGGCTCTGGCGAAAAGACGGACGCCCCTTCTTTATGGTCGGACCTGGTGACCCCGAGGGTTTTCTCTACCGGGGACCTCTGCATCCGGATGGGACTCGAGATGGCGATCAGATGGAGCTGATCGGAAAACTCGCCGGCACTGGTGCCAATTGTGTCTACTTGATGGCTGTTCGGTCTCATGGAGGAGATGGCGACGAAACTCAAAACCCCTTCCTCGATCACGATCCGGCCAAGGGATTCAATGACAAGATCCTCGATCAATGGGAGCGTTGGTTTACTGTGATGGACCGTAGTGGCATCACTGTGATGTTCTTCTTCTTTGACGACGGTGCTCGACTGGCAACCCGTCATCAGCCGCTCACCTCTGAGGAAAAAGACTTCATCCACACCCTGGTGAATCGCTTCAAACATCATCAGAATCTCATTTGGTGTGTTGCTGAAGAATACGAAGAGGCCTTCACGCCCCAAAATGTTCTTGAATTTGCCGAAGTGATCCATCAGGCTGACGAGTTCCATCACCCAATTGCCGTTCATAAGCTGACGGGGACAGATTTTTCCGAGTTTGCTGACAGCGGTGTGATCGACCAGTTCGCCATCCAGCTTGGAGTAGCGGATAACCCGGCTGTAGCCCTGGGACCGCACGAAACTCACGCGCTCGTTTTGGACGCCTGGGACAGAGCCGAAGGTCGATACAATCTAAACTTGTCAGAGCTAGCATACCACTATGCCCCAGACGATCGAGAGCTGACTCGACGAAGGAGTTGGGCTGCCGCCCTGGCAGGTGCTTACGTAATGGTGATCAGGATGGATGTCGAAACCACTTCGCCGGAAGCGCTCGAGGATTGCGGCCACCTGGTCCGCTTCCTCGAGTCAACCGACTTCTTTGACATGGAGCCCCACGATGAACTCGGCACCTCTGGCACTGAGTACGTCATGGCTTCACCCGGATTGAGCTATATCGGTTATTCCTCATCACATGGCGGAAAACTGGGACTCAGCGGCCTTCGCCCCGGGAGTTATCAGCTCCAGTGGTTTGACTGCGGCTCCGGTCAAGCCCGTCTTCATCCCGGTATGGAACTGTCCGCGGGAAACCATGCCTGGGACGTGCCCGGTGATTTTGGCCGGGATGTAGCTCTTTATCTCAAGCTTCAGAAGGCGCCGGCGGAGACAAAGCCGTGAAGAACTCCCCCGGTTCAGGATTCCGAGAGCTCCGTAACCATTCATTTGTTTCCAAGCGCTCGAGCAGGAATGTGGTCAAGTACAGACGAAATACCGCGGGTTTAGTTAATCAAATTGTTTAACGTGTCCACAAGGATCAAGAGTACGAGGTGAGCCTGAGAGCTGGAGTTTACCCGAATGAGATTTAGACTGTTCTTCTTCCTGGCCGCATGTGTTTTCCTTGTCTTCTGCCAATCCGATCAGCGAACAGGGTTGGATCAGGACGCTCTCGAACTTCCGCTCATTCCATACCCGGATTCTATTCAGTTCCTGAAAGGGACTCTGGAACTTGGTGCTGAAACAGCGATTCTAGCCGGACCAGGCACGACTGGATTAGCAAAAACACTTGGTGGTTTCTTTCAAGAGGAATTTGATCTGAAGCTCCCGGTACATACCAAAACTGATAACCAGACAAACGGTATCCTTCTCAATCTCGAATCTCCGGGCCAGGAATCAGCTGCTGAAGGCTATCGTCTGGACGTCCTTACCGACGGGATCACGATTTCAGCTTCAACTGTCAGTGGACTCTTTTACGGAATTCAGACTTTCAAACAGATTCTCAACAACCGGGATTTGGATTCCAAAAACGATTCCGAAACCATCCGGATTCCCTGTGTTTCAATACAAGACAGCCCTCGATTCCAGTGGCGTGGATTGATGCTGGACTGCAGCCGAACTTTCCAGTCACTTGATTACCTGCGTAAGACCATTGAAAACATGTCTTATTACAAAATGAATGTCCTCCATTTGCACCTGACTGATGATCAGGGTTGGAGAATCGAAATTGACCGTTATCCTGAATTGACCAACCAGGGCAGTCGCTTTGCAGAACGCTTCGGAGAGCCGGAACATACCCAGGGTTTCTACAGTAAGCAGGAGCTTCGGAATCTCGTCGAGTACGCTTCATCTCGCGGGATAACAATTGTTCCGGAAATCGAGATGCCGGGCCACAGTTTCGCTGCAGTCAGTTGCTATCCCCATCTTTCCTGTGAGGGTGGTCCCTTCGAAATCTTTCCATTCTTTAAGGGACCCAATAAGACCGCAGATTTACTGTGCGCCGGCAACGATCAGACATTTGAGTTCGTGAGGAATGTACTGGAGGAAGTTCTCGAGATTTTCCCGTCTGAATACATCCACGTAGGCGGTGATGAAACACCTATGACCATTTGGGAGAAGTGCCCAAAGTGTCAAAACCGCATGGAAGAGCACGGGTTGAACAATGAGGAGGAACTTTTCGGCTGGTTCATCCAGGAAATTGGTGATTGGCTCCAGACGAAGAACCGGAAGCTCGTGGGATGGGATGAAATTTTAGAAGGTCACGTGGGTCAAGATGCCGTGGTTATGAGTTGGCGTGGAATCGAAGGTGGAATTGAAGGTGCCACTTCTGGACATCAGGTCGTCATGTCTCCTGTTTCCCATTGTTATCTGGATTTCTCTCCTATCCAGATTCCACTAAAGACAATGTATCTGTATGAGCCTATTCCAGAGAGTCTAACCGCCGAGCAGGCAGAGTTAATCCTCGGGGTCCAGGGCAACTTTTGGTCCCACATTGACCGAGTCCCTTCCCGAGTGGATGCCATGATCTATCCTCGTCTACTGGCGATTGCCGAACGAGCCTGGTCTCCGGTTGATTATCAGGACTGGGATGGCTTCGAGTCCCGCTTGGGCATCCATCGAGACTACCTCGAGAAAACGGGAACAGTCCTCTGGACACCGCCAGTCGGAGAATGGTCCGGAAAGGAACTAGCCTCAGGCATAAGAGAATTGTCCATTGATGTTTCCGATCGGATCAAAGCCGACGGTCGATATAGCGTCTTTTTTCGAAAAAAAGCCTGGGAAGATACGAAGATCATTGTGCATGAAACAGCACTGTTGATGGGTGAGCGCCCAATCAGCACTGATGATCATACCGGAGTCATTGGATGGGATTGGGATAAACCGGATTATTTCCTGGATGTAAGTGACTTTAAAGAAGGAGAAAGCTATCTGCTCAGAATTCGGCTCGAAGGCACCGAGAAAGAAGGCGGTGGAGAAATATACTTCGATTTGATTCCATGAAAT
>JAUWTT010000013.1 GCA_030614585.1 Acidobacteriota bacterium | reverse complement strand
CACCATGGAGCAGCAACAGCCTCCGTTACGTATCGTCGTCCCGGGCAGGGTCTTCCGCAGGGATTCGGTCGATGCGACCCACAGCCCGATGTTCCACCAGATGGAAGGCTTGGTCGTGGGCGAGGGGATTACGCTTGCGGATCTCAAGGGTACCCTCGAGGTATTCTTCAGAGAGCTTTTTTCGGAAGAAACCCGTGTTCGGCTCAGACCCAGTTACTTTCCGTTTGTCGAGCCAGGGGCTGAAGTGGATATAAGCTGCATATTCTGCAGCGGAAACGGCTGTCGGGTCTGTAAACGAAGTGGCTGGGTTGAAGTGTTAGGAGCCGGGATGGTCCATCCCCGGGTATTCTCAATGGTCGGATATGATTCGGAACGCTACACTGGCTTTGCGTGGGGTATGGGAATTGACCGGATTGCGATTCTGAAGTACCAGGTCGATGATATGCGGCTCCTCTTTGAAAACGATATCCGGTTTTTGAATCAATTCTAAACGCCTTGACTCTGTCCAATTTTCCGGCGCGTCAAAGAGGGAGCGTTCTACAACACAAGGGAAAGAACTCGCTCGAACCATGAAGATCAGTTACCAATGGCTCCAGGAATTCGTTGACATCGACATTCTGGGACTCGAAATTGAGGACGTTGGCCACGCTTTGACGATGGTGGGCTTGACGGTCGACGTTGTTGAGGAGTTCAAGGACGATTACATCTTCGATGTCGATGTAACCACTAATCGTGTCGATTGTCTTAACCACCTCGGTGTTGCCAGAGAGCTGGCAGCTCAGTTCCGACTGAAACTGAAGAAACCGGATTTTTCACCTTTGCCTTATGACGAAACGAGGGCAAAAGATTTTCCGGTTGACGTTTTGATTGAGGATTCGGACCTGTGTCCCCGGTATGCAGCACGAGTAATAACGGATGTGACCGTCGGTGAATCACCCCGTTGGTTAATGCAGCGCCTCGAATCAGTTGGGCAGAGGCCCATTAACGCTATCGTTGATGTCACCAACTTCGTGCTTTTCGAAATTGGCCAACCGCTACATGCGTTCGACTATCATTTGCTGGCTGATTCCAGGATCGTGGTCCGTCGGGCACGACAGGGGGAAAGGCTCGAGACCCTGGACGGGACAGTCCGTGATCTCGATGACTCGATGCTGTTGATTTGTGATGGAGATAAGCCGGTTGCGGTTGGCGGTGTAATGGGAGGGGCAGACTGCGAGATTTCTGAAGCCTCTAAGACCGTTTTTCTTGAAAGTGCATACTTCGAACCTTCTTCCATTCGGAGGACCGCTCGTAAACTTGGTCTGAGTACGGAGGCTTCTTATCGTTTCGAGCGGGGAGGCGACCCTGGTTTGCAGGTCTTGGCTCTGAACCGGGCGTGCGCACTGATCGCTGAGATTAGCGGTGGAACGTGTGTCAGCCCGGTGATCGACGAGAACCCTGTCGGGAGAAAGCCACAGGTTCTAACGCTTCGGGGCAAGCGAATCGCTCAGGTATTGGGAACGCCAGTCCCGACAGGGGACGTCCAGACCATCTTTTCTTGCCTGGAGTTTCAGCCTGAGGAAGTGACTGAGGACGTGTTTAAGGTCGAGGTGCCCAGCTTCCGTCGCGACGTGGAGCTAGAAAATGATCTGGTTGAGGAGGTGGCCCGACATTATGGTTATGATCGGATCCCCTCTCACTATCCCGCCCCGACCGGGGTTGGCCGATATGCCGAAACAGAGAAGAGCGATCGGTTGCTGATTTCCACGTTGGTGGGTGAGGGCTTTTTCGAAGCAATCAACTACGCTTTCACTACACCGGCCAAAGAAGCTGTCTTCACCAAGACAGCTCCTCCCATGGTCCCTGTAGCAAACCCACTCACGGAAGTGGACACGCATCTTCGAACCACAATGATCCCGGGTTTGATTGAATCGGTGAAGCAGAACCTGAACCATGGAGTTGATGATGTCCGACTCTTTGAAACGGGCAAGGTCTTCCGCCCGGGAGACTCTCCTTCGAATGAAGTCCTCGAAGAGAGGAGACTGGCTATGGTCGCGACGGGGGAGTTCTATGGCTCGTACTGGAATCAACTTTCAGAGCCGTTTACCTTTTATCATCTCAAAGGGATCGTGGAGGAGTTGTTCGAGCGTTTGCGACAGCCTGTCGAATTTCGGCAGACTGGCGATGTGCCATTCCTTCACCCAGGGATTGCGGCCGAGGTGCTGTTTGACGGGAACAGAATCGGGTTTCTAGGTTCCCTCCACCCACGGTTGATAGAAACCTTCAAGTTTCCGAAAGCGGTTCTTCTTTCCGAGCTTTCGTTGGAGGAAGTCTACGCTCAGCGTCTCGTGGAACCTGAGTATAAGACGTTGCCGAGATTTCCATCCGTCGAAAGAGATCTTTCTTTCGTGCTTGACAGGGCCATTTCGTTCAGTACAATAGGTTTGGCAGTTCAGGCTCTTCAGATCGCTGAGCTGAAAGACTTTCGATTGATCGATCTCTATCAAGGTTCGCGTCTTCCCCAAGATAAAATTAGTTTAACTGTGCGTTTAACGTTCGCAGCATCTTCACGCACTTTGACCCAGGAAGAGGTCAATGAGCGTTTTGAAGGCGTGGTTGCTGCTCTGAAGCAGAAGTTTTCGATCGAGCAGCGCTAGTGGCGCGAACTTGATGAACGCGCCGTGTGCTGACTGCGGTTCAGATTGGACGGAGGTTCGGCTTTCGGCTGGCTGTAGGTCCGGAGTTCGAGGAAGGTTGTGTCCGATAAACCACTGGAACAACTCGGAAAATATGTTGATCACTTAGTTGAGAACTTCGAACGGCTCGAGCGTGAGAATGGACAGTTAAGGCAAGAACTTGAAACGCTACGGGAGCAACTGGAGGAACTCAGAGAAAAGGACTTGGCGACAAGTCAGGAAATCAAGAGTCTAAGGCAGGAACGTTTGGAAATACGATCACGCGTCGAGCGGATTCGAGAGCATGTCTCAGGCCTCGAAGAGCCGGTAAAAGGCGCGGTTCTATAGGTTTTAGTGGAGATGGGTATTGAATCCGGAGGGGTCACTAGAGTCAAGATCTTCAACCAGACTTACGACATTAGAGCAGACGATTCCGATTACGTGGAACGTCTTGCCGGCTTGGTTGATGAAAGAATGTTGGAGATCTCAAAGCTGACACCTACCGTGGATTCTTTGAAGGTGGCCATTTTGGCGGCGTTGAATATCGCTGATGAATTGTTAGCTGTCCAGGAGAAACTCGGACGGTTGGAAACGGGGATTGATGAGCAGAATGCTCGCTTGGCGTCCTGTATAGAGAACTTGGCCGAGGCGAGTCACCCTGAAGCGCCAGAATAAGCTACAATAACAAAGACTGATCCCCTGCGATGTTCGTGATGATTAGTTGTAATTGAGCCAACACTCAAGAAACGGGATCTCGGGTCCTTCCTTCTCGTGGGAAGGCAGGCAGAGAACCCACCTGGCCATGCCAGGTTCATTTCAGCGAGTCACACGGCAGAGCGGGGGCCATCACCGCCTCACCGAACATTCCTTACCATCGGCCGCATAAATAGAGAATCGGGGGATTCGCCATGATGGAGTATCTATTTTATATAGTATTTGCGGCTGCGGTTCTTCTTGTCTGGTATCTCATCAGAATCCGCGTTGTTAACACGAGGAAACGTGAAGTTGAGAAACAGATAGCGGAGTCAAAAGATGCAGCTTTTAAAGATGCCGAGCGCCTGAAGAAAGAACGGCTGCTTGAAGCCAAAGATGAAATATTCAATTGGCGTGTGGCAGCAGAGAAAGAAGTCCAAGGTCAACGGCTCAAGGCAGCCGAATTAGAGAAGGGGTTACAGGAGAAGGAACAAAGGCTTCGGCGTGAAATACGCCGGGTCGATCGGAAACGGAGGGAGATCGACCAGCGAGTAAGGTCTCTTAAACGGAGAGAGACGCAGGTTGAGGAGGCGCGCTCCGAGGTGACACAGTTGGTCGAGGAACAAACTCGAAGGCTGGAATCGGTGGCTGGAATGACTTCCGAGGATGCCAAAAAGATATTGATCCAGAACGTTGAAAGTGAAGCGAGACGTGACGCCGCTTTGCTGGCGAAGAGGATCGAAGAAGAGACCGTGCAGAAATCTGCAGTTCAGGCCCGCAAGATCATCAGTCAAGCGATTCAGCGATGTGCTGCAGAGCATATTGTTGAATCGAGCGTTTCCGTGGTCGATCTTCCTTCCGACGAAATGAAGGGACGGATCATCGGTCGGGAAGGCAGGAATATAAGAGCACTTGAGCAGGCTACCGGTGTCGACCTGATCGTGGATGACACCCCGGAAGCGGTTATCCTTTCAGGATTCGATCCGCTTCGAAGGGAGATCGCAAGGCTGTCAATCGAGCGTCTCATCCGTGACGGCCGAATCCATCCGGCCCGGGTTGAGGAAGTCGTTTCGAAGATGGAGAGTGAAATCGAAACCAAACTTCGAGAAGAAGGAGAACAGGTCGCTTTTGAGCTGGGTATTCACAACTTCGATACGGGGCTTCTTCAATTGCTGGGGCGCCTTAAGTACCGGACAAGCTACGGACAGAACGTCCTTAATCACAGTCGGGATGTGGCCTATATCGCCGGCATCATGGCACGAGAGATTGGTGCAGACGTGGAAGTGGCGAAAAGAGGCGGGTTATTGCACGATATTGGAAAAGCTGTCGATCGTGACATGGAGGGAACCCACCTTCAATTGGGTGTTGAGATCGCCAGGAAGCATGGCGAGAGTGATGAAGTGATGCACGCGATCGAGGCCCACCATTTTGATGTTGAGTTCAAGACTACGGAAGCTGTACTCGTGCAGGCTGCCGACGCGATCTCAGCGGCTCGCCCAGGAGCTCGTCGTGAAGTCCTCGAGAATTACATTCGGCGCTTGGAAAAGCTCGAGGAACTGGCCGGCTCATTCTCAGGGGTAGCAAAGGCTTTTGCGCTGCAGGCAGGCCGTGAGATCCGGGTCATCGTTGAGAGTTCCAAGGTCTCTGACGAACAGTCATTCTGGCTAAGCAAAGATATTGCCAAGCGCATCGAAAAGGATCTCGAGTACCCGGGGCAGGTCAAGGTCACGGTGATTCGCGAGATGCGCGTTGTTGACTATGCAAAGTAGACTTCGGGACCACTGAAAGTTCGTTCCTGAGGAAGTGTGAGGGCAGGGGTAAAAGAGAGGGAAAGGCAGTCGGAGCTTGAAGATTCTTTTTGTTGGAGACATTGTAGGTCGCGCTGGAAGGAGGGTGCTCCGCGAGAAGTTGCCCGAGCTTAAGGAGGAATACGGTGTTGACTTCACGATCGTTAATGTCGAAAACGCCGCCGGGGGTTTCGGAATTACGTCGCTGATCGCGGAGCAGATCCTGGGATATGGCGTCGACGTGATGACATCAGGCAATCATATTTGGGACAAGAAGGAATCGCTCCAATGCCTTGACCGCGAACCTCGCCTGCTCAGGCCGGGCAATTATCCTCCTGGTGTTCCGGGAAGAAGCAGTTATGTGGGGGAAAATTACGAAGGCATCAGGGTCGCGGTCGTCAATGTTCAAGGTCGAGTCTTTATGCCCACGATCGACTGTCCTTTTCGATTCATGGAGCAAACTCTTCCAAGCCTCCGTGAGCAAGCCCACGTGGTGATCGTTGATCTTCATGCCGAGGCGACTTCGGAGAAGATGGCGCTCGGTTGGTTTCTTGACGGGAAGGTGACGGCTGTTCTTGGTACCCACACGCACGTGCCCACGGCTGACACTCGGATCTTGCAGGACGGTACCGCCTACGTGACCGATGTCGGTATGACCGGGTCATATGAGTCTGTAATTGGAATGAGGGTCGAAGAATCGCTGAGTCGTTTTCTTACAGGACTCCACACGCGGTTTGAACCGGCTACGCTGAACCCCCGACTTTGCGGAGTCATTATTGACGTCGATGACGACACGGGAAAGGCTAGGTCAATAGCCCGCTGCCAACGGGATCTTGATTGAGGAGCAGAATGGTCAGACCGCGGCAGCCAAACTCTAAGCTCGAAATTCGAAACTTTACCCTATAATGCAAAACCACCAAGACACCAAGGACACTAAGGCAGACGAGTTACTCTTCGTGTTTCTTGATGCGCTTGGTGTCTTGGCGGTGCACTCCGGGTTAAGGCCCTAATTGCAGGGACCTTTCAGGTAGTTCTTCAAATAACGCCCTGTGTATGAGGAGGCGCATTGGGCCACGTCTTCAGGGCTTCCAGCCACCACCAACTCTCCCCCGCACTCCCCGCCTTCAGGCCCAAGATCAATGATCCAGTCAGCGCACTTGATCACATCCAGGTTGTGCTCAATCACTATGACACTTGCTCCGCGCGCCAACAGTTTGTCAAAAGCCCTGAGTAATTTGCCAATATCATCAAAATGAAGACCGGTAGTTGGTTCATCAAAAATGAAAAGAGGCTGGCCCGCAGTCTTTTTAGAAAGATAGGCAGCGAGCTTGATCCGCTGAGCTTCGCCACCGGAGAGAGTAGTAGCTGATTGGCCGAGTCGGAGATAGCCGAGTCCGACATCGGCCAGGAACTTGAGCTTTCGAATCAGGGTGTTGGGGGGGCTACTGAAGAACTTAAGGGCTTCCGCAACGGTCAGGTTGAGGACGTCATGAATGTTCTTCCCTTTATAGGTGACCTCGAGGGTCTTCTTCTGATAGCGCGTGCCTTTGCATTCCTCGCACTCAAGTTCAACGTCGGCCAGAAACTGCATCTCGACGGTGACGGTGCCCGATCCCCGGCAAGTTTCGCAGCGCCCGCCTGGGAGGTTGAAGGAGAAGTGTGAAGGAGTCAGGTTTCTCGCGTGCGCCTCCCTCAGCGACGCAAAGATTCTGCGAATCTCGTCGAAAGCTTTGATATAGGTTACTGGGTTCGAACGAGGGGTCTTTCCAATGGGTGTCTGATCGACCAGCAAGACATCGCTGAGGAGGTTCCACCCCTCGATTTCTTCGAATCGACCTACCGGTCCATTCCACTCGCCACGGAGCTTCTTGATTCCAGCGAATAGGATGTCATGAACCAACGTCGACTTTCCGGATCCCGAAACCCCCGTTATACACACCATTCCACCCAGGGGAATCTGCAACGTCAGATTCTTGAGATTGTGTTGTTTCGCGCCTCTGACGGTGAGGGAGCCCTTATTCAGTGGGCGTCTGAATACCGGTATCGGGATACTGATGTCGCCTCTGAGGTATTTTCCGGTCAGAGAAGCTCGTGATCTCTCCAGAGATTTTGCGTCTCCGTCAAAAACCACGTAGCCTCCAAGTTCACCCGGCCCCGGTCCCATATCGATGATGTAGTCTGCTGAGTTGATGATTTCCTTTTCGTGTTCCACTACCACCATCGTGTTTCCGAGGTCACGCAGACGTTTCAGGATCTCTATCAGGCGCTGTTGGTCTCTGACATGAAGGCCAATCGATGGTTCGTCGAGTACATAAAGAGTGCCTGAGAGAGAAGAACCGAGAGAAGCCGCCAAGTGGATACGCTGCATTTCACCGCCGCTGAGTGTCGAAGTGATGCGGTCCAGCGTCAGATAATCCAGTCCTACCTGTATCAGAAAATCGAGTCGTTTCGTGATTTCAACAATCAATCGATGAGCCACGCTCGCCTGGTCAGGTCTCAACTCGAGCAGGTCAAAGAAACTCCTCGCATCAGCAATCATCATCTGTGAGAGCTGTGCGATTCGCTTGTCTCCCAGGTGTACGTCTCGTGCGGATTCCCTCAACCGCTCTCCGTTACAGTTGTAACAGCGGGAGTACCCCCTATAACGGCTGATAAAGATGCGAATGTGCATCTTGTATTTTTTCCTGGAAAGATTATCGAAGAAGCCCTTGACGCCCAAGAATTCCTTATTCCCGTGCCACACTGCTTCCTGAAACTGATCTGGCAGTTCTTCAAATGGGATGTCGAGTGGAGTGCTGGTTCGTTCGGCGTACTCGAGTAGTCGTCTTTGGTACGTTCGATACTTGGGCTTTGTGAAAGGATCTACCGGGCCATCGCGCAGGGTCTTTCGGATGTCGGGGATGATCAGGTCTCGATCGAGATCAACGGTGCTTCCGAAGCCGTGGCACGTGGGACAAGCGCCGTAGGGATTATTGAATGAAAAGAGCTGGGGTTCCAGCGGTTCGTAAGGAATTGAGCAGACTTGGCACTCAAAGCGCTCGCTGTAACGATGAATCGCCAGTTCATCCTCTTCTCCTTCGCCGAGCAACACAACCTCCAAGACCCCGTTGCCCTCAGCAAAAGAAAGTTCCAGCGAATCCGTGAGTCGGTCCACATCTGATCGATCAATTACCAGGCGATCCACCAGTACGCTGAAGCTGAGCAGCTTTCCGAGGACAGCTGGCTCAACCACCGGGAGGGAAATGACCTCGGAGGGCTTTTCCCGGTTCGGAATCAAGCGGTGAAACCCTTGTTTGAGGAGGTTCTCCATGATCTGCTCGGGAGATGCACCTGTTTCTCTGCTCAAATCAAGGGAACTTCCGGCCAGCGGAAAAGTGATGAACGCGCGAGAGCCGGAAGCCCTCTCCACAAGCTCCTCGACAATGTGGTCCACTGAGTCCCGACGCACTTCCCGCCCGCAGTTTCTACAGAGGACCAAGCCGGCTCTGGCATAAAGCAGGCGAAGGAAATCGTAAATCTCAGTGACCGTGCCAACTGTCGAGCGAGGATTACGTGTGGTGTTTTTCTGCTTGATAGCTACCGCAGGGCTGATGCCGCGAATCTCGCGAACCGAAGGCTTGCGAATCCTCTCAAGAAATTGTCGTGCATAAGCTGACATTGACTCGACGTAACGGCGCTGGCCTTCGGCGTAAAGGGTATCGAAGGCAAGGCTGGATTTCCCCGAACCGCTGACCCCTGTCACCACCGTCAAAGTGTTGATAGGGATCTTGACGTCAATGTCCTTTAGGTTGTTTTGTGAGGCTCCGAAAATCTCGATGAGTCCCTCACTGAAGTCCCTCTTCGCCATAGGTCAATCAACCAGTCTAACACGTGTCTTCGAGCAGAATTGACTGGGCTCTGCGGCTGGTAGGAGTGGGGGCTCACACGAGGTGAAGGGTGCCGGGAACCGCGAACGGGACAAGCTTGTGAGCGTGTTATAGTGTTCCTCCATGAGGATTAGGGCACCCCGACCTTTGAAAGCTTTGCCGGGCGGAGTCGTTAAGTTTGAGTTAGCAGGGTTGGATGAGATTGATGGAATTTCGGTTGAAGTTGGTGGGACAGAGGCGAACATTCTGGCGGCCTCAACTCGATTTGTCACGATTTGTGTGCCCGAGGGCGACGGAGATCAGGTGGTCCTGCATTCTCAGACTGGCGATTGTTCGGCGACTCTGCAGGTGGGCGAAACCATTGCAAGTGAGCTTCATCCCGTGGCTAATCCTGTCGTTGACGAGAGTGGCAACGTTTTCGTCACATACAGCGGAACCCGCGGAGAGAGAGTGCCCTTCAGTGTATTCAAGGTGACGCCGACGGGCGAAAAGGAGCCCTTTCTGGGTGACATCATGAATCCAACGGGCCTTGCCATCGGGCCTGATCATTTCCTCTACATTTCGAGCCGACATAGCGGGACCGTGTATCGATCTTCGTTCGACAAACAGGTTGAGAAGTTCGTGGACGGGCTTGGGATCGCTAGTGGGATCGCATTCGACTCGGCCGGCAATCTGTTTGTCGGCGATCGCAGCGGGATCATATACAAGGTCTCTCCCGAACGAGAGGTCTCGATGTTCTGCGAGCTTGAGCCCAGCGTTTCTGCTTATCACCTGACAGTCGGTCCGGATGATGTTCTCTATGTAACAGGTCCCACCCTGGCTACTCAGGATTCGATTTACCAAATCAGTAGAGAGGGTGCCGTGGAGGTCTTTTTCAAGGGTTTAGGACGCCCTCAGGGCCTTGCCTTTGATCCTGACGGAAACTTGCAGGTGACGGGTTCCTACAAAGGGCTCAAAGGCGTCTACACGTTCCTGGGTGGAACTCCCGAGTTGACGATCACTTCGCCAATGCTGGTCGGTCTCGCCTACTGGTATCCTGAGAGAACGCTGTACTTGGTGGACAGTTCGAATCTGTACCGTTTGGTGGTCTGAAGATTCCTAACTCATGATCTCGTTCGAAGTCCTGCACAAAGATCGCGCATCGCGGGCCCGTGTCGGGGTTTTGAAGACACCACGGGGCACGGTCCAGACACCGGTTTTCATGCCCGTTGGCACCGCTGGAACGGTTAAGGCTACTCCCCACGAGTTTTTGGCTCAGTTAGAGACCCAGTTGATTCTCGCAAACACATACCATCTGTATCTGCGTCCAGGATCCGATGTGGTTAGGAACTTGGGAGGGCTGCATGATTTTATTTCCTGGGATTTGCCGATATTAACGGACAGCGGCGGATACCAGGTCTTCAGCCACCGGGAACTGAATAAGATCTCCGATGAAGGTGTTGAGTTTAGATCACATCTCGATGGCAGTCGGCACTTCTTCTCGCCAGAGAGGTCGATTCAGGTACAAGAAGCTTTGGGGGCCGACATCATCATGGCGTTTGATGACTGCACGCCCTATCCTGTGAATCATGCGGAAGCCCGTGCCTCGATGGAACGGTCGATGGACTGGGCTGTTAGATGTCGAGCGGTCTGGGAAGGAAGCCGGCAAGCGCTTTTCGGGATCGTTCAGGGCAGTGTTTACCTCGACCTGCGCTTGGAGAGTCTTTCCCGAATACTTCAGATGGACTTCCCAGGGCTTGCATTCGGTGGTTTCAGCGTAGGAGAGCCGAAACCGGTAATGCATGACCTCTTGTCTCAGTTGAGCCATCAACTGCCCGGCGAACTCCCGCACTACCTGATGGGAGTCGGGACTCCTGTTGATCTGGTTCTTGCTGTGCAAAACGGATTTGATATGTTTGATTGCGTTCTGCCCACTCGAAATGCGAGGAACGGTACGTTATTTACCTGGCAAGGTTTAATCCGGATCAAGAATGCATGCTATCGGGAGGACAGTGGGCCTCTTGACGGGTCGTGTGGCTGTTTCGTTTGTCAGAAGTACTCGAGAGCCTACTTGAGGCATCTCTACATTTCGGGAGAGATCCTCTCCAGCATTCTCAATACGTTTCACAATCTCTATTTCTATATGGAGTTGATGAGCGAGATTCGAGCGGCCATTGGAAGGTCCTCGCTGGGAGCACTGACCAAGCAGCTAACGGATGCGTATGGCGAGTTGGGAGGCGGCTCTCCAGCAGGTAATCACTAGTGATTGCGGTCAGCCTTCTTACATAGGACCAGTTCTTCCTGTTATTCGGAGAACGAGTCCTGCTCCAGTTTGGCCTCCCCCGCACAAGGCGGTTTCTTCACGGACCGGAGGGTGCTTACAACCGGTCCAGGCCTTGGTCTCGACACCCCCTGAAGCCCTACTCCGGCCTCGCGTGCATTACTCAACTTGATTTTGGTATACTCCAGCTTCTTGTAAGTAGGGAGTTGGGTGGAACCATGTTTGAATCTGTATTGGCACAGCAAAGTGGCGCTGCAGCACCAGGAACAGCGTTGAATTTTCTGCCGATTGTTCTGATCATCGGGATCTTCTATCTGCTAATTTACCGACCGATGCGTCGTCGTCAGAAGAGTCTCGAGACAATGGTCGCGAACCTCAAAAATGGGGATAAAGTCATCACGTCTGGAGGAGTTCACGGAACGGTAGCTGGGGTTAAGGAAAACACCGTAATGTTGAAGGTCGCAGACCAGGTCAAGCTTGAAGTCGCGAAATCTGCCATCGCTTCGATGCAGATGCCTCCCAAAGAATCCACTTAAAGGTAAGAGAGCCTCTCGGAAAAGATCTCCACTCAGGTTGTCATGAATAAAAAGTTAAGGTACAGGCTGATCCTGATTGCGGTGGTTATTTTGGTCTCTGGGGTTCTGTTCTACAAGAACAGGATTAACCTGGGACTCGACCTGCAGGGAGGAATCCACCTGGTCCTTCAGGTCCAGACGGAAGACGCTCTTGAAGCCGAAGTGGACCAGGCTCGGGAACGATGGGAAAACGGCTTGCGCGAGCAGGAAGTCAGCTTCACGGAGACCAGGGTGACTGGCCAGAAGGTGGAAATCCTTGGGGTTCCCCAGGAGTCGGGAGATGCGGCCGAGACCTACCTTGATGGGTGGGTTCCAAATTGGAGCTATCAGAGCCGTGCAAGGGAAGGTAAGTTGGATTTTTCGGTCCAAATGAGCCCAGGCTACCGAAAAACTTTGGCGGCAACTTCGGTTCGGCAAGCTCGAGAAATCATTGCCCGGCGTATTGACCAGTATGGAGTAACGGAGCCAACTATAACGGTGTATGGAAGCGGAGACATTCCGGACCAGATTATCGTCGAACTTCCGGGAGTCGAAGACTTCGAGCGCGTGAAGGGGTTGATCAAGAATACGGCGCGCTTGGAATTGAAAGTCACTCACCCGGATAGGGCTTTGCGTGGACCTTTCCTGAGCAGGGAAGCAGCTCTTCAGGCCTTTAACAATTCTCTTCCCGACGATCTTGAGATTCTGCCGTACCGGGACCGCGACAATACGTCCCCGCAGGATTCCTATATGGTTGTCAGGAAAGCAGCGGCGATCACTGGTCAACATCTAAAGAATGCTCAGAGGTCCCAGGATCCTTATACCGGGGCAGCTGAAGTCGTGTTCTACCTGAATTCGGAGGGTGTCCAGAGGTTTGGCGATACGACGGGTGCGAATGTCGGGAACCAACTCGCGATTGTCTTGGACGACGTCATTCAATCAGCTCCTAATATCAATGAGAGGATCGATACCGAGTCTGCACGCATCACTGGTAGCTTTACGCCGGAACAAGCTCAGGATCTTGCTCTTGTACTACGTTCGGGGGCACTCCCGGCGAAGATGAGCTTCCTGGAGGAGCGAAGCGTCGGACCTTCGTTGGGGCGTGATTCGATTGTGCGTGGGGTCTATGCGTCTGCCCTTGGCGTAACGCTGGTGGTTCTGGGGATGTTGTTTGTGTATCGACTCTCCGGAGTAAATGCCATCATATGCTTGGCGTTGAACCTGTTGATCCTGGTGGGTGTCCTTGCTTACTTCCGAGCGACCCTCACACTGCCGGGGATTGCCGGGGTCATTCTGACGATCGGTATGGCTGTGGACGCCAATATCCTCATCTTCGAGAGAATCAAGGAAGAACTGCGTCTTGGGAAGACTGTCCGTGCGGCAGTTGAGGCCGGTTTTGGAAGGGTGTTCTCGACGATCTTGGACACGAATATCACGACTTTGGTGGCGGCCTTGTTTCTGTTCCAGTTTGGAACCGGGCCGGTCAGAGGCTTTGCCGTTACGCTGGCGGTGGGGCTTGTTGCGAATATCTTTACAGCGACATTTGTGTCACGGACGATTTTTACGTGGGCGCTGCATAACAGGGAAGTCAGCCGTCTGTCGATCTAGTAGTCGACTGGGGAACAAAGGGGATTGTTTCGCTTCTAACTAAGTGAGAGAGCGGCGGAGTTCATATGGATATTGTTAAGAATCCGAAAATCGATTGGCTCGGCAAGAAGTGGTATTTCATCGGAGTGTCGAGCTTCTTGGTGATGGCGAGTGCACTCTCGCTTCTGGTGGGTGAGGGCCTTAACTTGGGAGTCGATTTCACGGGTGGTACTCTCGTCTATGTAAAGTTCAAGGAGACCCCCGATCTCGAACGGATTCGGTCGACCCTGGGACAAGCTGACCTTGGGGCTGAAGAGGTGACACGGTTCGATGAACCGTCCGCCAATGAAGTGCAGATTAGAATGGCCCGAGTCGAAAGCGAGGTGGACGAAGATCTCGGTGCAAGGAGTCAGGCCATTTTCGAGGCTCTGAGAGCCGAGTTTGTAGATGAAGCGAATGACTCGCAGCGACTGGACCTGAACAACGTCTCTGTCGGTGGGTTGTCGAGTTGGTTGCAGGAACGTGATCCGGATGGGCTGCAATCAGATCTCTCGATTTCGGAGTTCGAGGAACATTACTCCGCTTTGGCAGAGCGCGTTACAGATCAGAGGACTTCTCAGAGCGGGATCATTCAAGATCTTTCCGACCTCGATGGGCTGGGGCTGCCGGATTCGGTTCTTTCGGCGCTTCAGGAGGATTCCTTTCTGGGGAGTTATAAGATCATCAGTGTCGAGAGTGTTGGCCCAAAAGTAGGGAATGAACTGAGGGACCGGGCTCAGAGTGCCATCTTTTTTTCCTTATTGGGAATGCTCATTTATATCGGTTTCCGTTTCCGACCCATCTATGGCCTGGCAGCCATTATGGCTCTCTTTCACGATGTTTTTCTTACTCTGGGATTCTTTTCCGTGTCCGGGAAAGAGATCTCCTTAACCGTCATCGCCGCCCTTTTGACTCTTGTGGGCTATTCCATCAATGACACCATTGTGATTTTCGATAGAGTGAGGGAGAATCTGAAGCTGATGCGTAGGGAGAAGCTCTCTTCAATTATCAACACCAGCATTAACCAGACGCTAAACCGGACCATCATGACTTCCGGAATGACGTTTCTCGCGGTCTTTGCTTTGTTTATGCTCGGTGGGGAAGCGTTGAGCGGTTTCTCGCTCGCCCTTGTCGCCGGGATCATCGTAGGAACGTATTCCTCGGTGGCGATTGCGAGCCCAATTGTGCTTTGGTGGCAGAATTTTAGTGAAAAGAGAAAGCTTAAGGCGAGAGCGTGATAAAAGAAACGGCTTATTTACAACAAGTTAGAATGAGATCTTCAATATTTAGTGGGGCTTGACTAGGCCTAATGCCAATAGTAATATCGCCCGGTGTACTGAGTGAGAAGGGTTGACCGATTCTTAAGAAAGGGAGAAAGGATAAATGTTTGAAGATTTAATTGAGTCTTCCGCTAATCGAGGCAAAGGAAACAGATCTCCCCTCCTGATATCCTTCCTTGTTCATGCAATAGTCGTTGTCGTTATCATCCTTGTGCCGCTGGTGTATTACCAGGCTCTGCCGGATCAAGAGTTGTTGACTTTTCTGGCGCCACCGCCGCCGCCGCCACCGCCGCCGCCGCCGCCACCACCACCACCACCACCGAGACCGCAGGTTCAACAGCAAGTGGTCAAGTTGGATCCAAGTCAGTTTGTAGCTCCGACAGAGATTCCGAAGGAGATTCCACCTCCAATGGACGACATTCCGGATATCTCGACGGTGACCATGTCCGGGGGAGTTCCGGGAGGAGTTCCAGGTGGTATTGTTGGTGGAAACCTCGGTATGCCTGGGGGTGTGATCGGAACCAGCTCGGCCCCGCCGCCGCCACCACCACCCAAGAAGAAGGAACCGATTCGTGTTGGTGGAAACGTGCAGTCTTCAAAGTTGATTCGCCGTGTTGAGCCTTCATACCCTGAGTTGGCAAAGCGAGCTCGGGTTCAAGGGATAGTTCTCCTTCAAGTCTTGGTTGGAGAGCAGGGAAACGTGACTGAGGTTAAGATTATTCGGGGACACCCGTTGCTCAATCAGTCAGCAGTGGATGCTGTAAAACAGTGGAAGTATTCGCCCACGCTGCTGAACGACGAGCCAGTTCCAGTTATTGCTACGGTTACAGTTAATTTTGTGCTTAGGTAGTTTGAGCAATCAGGTAGAAATGAAACACACTGAGTGCGATAACATTTCTGGGAGGTAACGTATGGGTTCATTCATGGAAATGTGGGATCAGATGGGCATACTTGCCAAATTGGTAGTGCTCGTTCTGGCTATCATGTCGGTCTGGTCCATTGGGGTAATGATCGAAAGGTACATCACGTATCGAAAAGCTCGAAAGCAGTCGCAGCAGTTCGCTCCTGCGGTTGCTGAAGCGCTCGGGAAAGGCAACTTGGAAGAAGCTGTTGAGTTGGCCGAGCAGTATGACGGGAGCCATTTGGCCCGCGTCGTCCATGCCGGTCTCCAAGAGTTTCGTGCACATACCGGAACGGATGTGATTCCAGGTGAGACGATCGAAGCTTCCAGGCGAGCCATTCAGCGTGCTACGGCCATTGGAATTGAAGATTTCAAACGTGGCTTGGGCGGTTTGGCGACGATTGGTGCGACGGCTCCGTTCGTTGGCTTGTTTGGTACCACGGTAGGTATCATCAACGCCTTTACCGGAATGAGTTCTGGTGCGGATGTGGGACTAGCGGCCGTCGCGGGTGGAATCTCCGAGGCGCTGGTTGCTACAGCTATCGGTCTTTTCGTGGCTGTGCCTGCCGTCTGGACGTACAACTACTTCACCGGAAAGATCGAGTCTTTCATCGTCGAGATGGACAACTCTGGTTCTGAGTTGGTGGATTACTTCCTGCGACGGAGGTCTACGAAACATGGCAATTAGTGGTGGTGGAGGATCCGGTGTCTCCGGGATGACTTCCGAAATTAACGTCACGCCGATGGCGGATGTAATGCTGGTCCTTCTAATCATCTTCATGATCACCACACCACTCATCCAAAGTGGCGTCGCGATCAACATGGCTACGGCAAAGAACGCGGGAGAAGCGCCTGAAGCGGAAGCGGAAGACGCTACGACCATCACGATCACGCGTTCCAGTGAGTATTACGTGAACAAGACGCTCACTGGTGAGGCGGACCTGCTGGACCGAGTTTCCGAAGCTTTTGCGAAAGCTCCGGACAAGCCGCTGTTCGTCCGAGTCGATGTCGCCACTCCTTTTGGCTCCGTTGTGAATGTTGTCGACCTCGCCAGAGAAGTCGGTATCGAACGCATCGGCTTGCTGGTTGATCGAGAACGCGAGGAAGGGGGGATATTCTAATGGGAATGTCCAGTAGTTCTGCCGTTGGGCCAAAATCCGACATCAATATCACCCCTTATATCGACATCCTGCTCGTGCTGTTGATCATCTTTATGGTGATCCAGCCGACGACACAGTACGACTTGCGCGCGAGAGTTCCCGAGGATGCTCCTGACGAGATTCCTGAGGATGTGATCATCAAGTCGGATGCGATTGTGGTTTCAGTCGCAGCCAACGGTTCATTGCAGATCAATCAGGAACCCGTCACCCTGGATCGCCTTGGGGGAAGACTCTTTGAGATCTACAGTGCTCGCGCCAACAAGAACATGTTCGTCCAGGCACACAATGATCTCCCTTTTGTAGACGTCATCAGGGTGATCGATATTGCCAAGGGCTCCGGTGTTGGTGACGTGGGACTCATGGTTGAGTAAAGACGCTTGGTTGGAGTCAGTCTATTCCGGGTTAGTATCGGAATGGTTGCCTCCCGAGCGTAAGATAAACATGTAAGGGGGATGTGCTTCATGAGATCGATTACGAAGCTGTGTGTCCTTGCTGCTACTCTCCTGCTGGTATTTACGGTTACGAGTTGTAAGTTGTTGAATCAGCTCAAGGCCCGTGAGCACTTGAATCAGGGAGTGAAGGCCTACACAGCCAAAAAATACGATGAGGCTGTGGAGGAGTTTAAGGTAGCCATCGAGAATGATTCCGAGTTGGTCGATGCTTATCTCTACCTGGCTGCAGCCTACCGAGCTCAGTTTGTCCCATTGGCAACCAGTCCGGAGAATCTGAGAAAAGGACAGGAGGCGATTGCCACCTTTGAACAGGTTCTTGAGTTGGATCCGCAGAGTACCAATGCGATGGCCAATATAGCCGACCTTCATCGGAACATGAGTGAACCCGAGAAGGCCAAAGAGTGGTACCGGAAGTTGATGGAGATAAGCGAAGAGAAGGCGCAAGCCCTTTATGGAATTGCCGCTATCGATTACAACCTCGCGAATGACAAAACCGGCAGCGACGGTGATAATGTTGAGAATCTAACGGAAGAGGAACTGGCTGAGGTAAACCGTGTGGTTGAAGAAGGGATGGACGCTCTGCGACAGGCTCTGGAGATTCGACCGGACTATACGGATGCCATGGAGTATCTAAACCTCCTCTACCGCGAGAAGGGAGAGCTTGCCACTGATGACGAGGAACGCCGAAGGTGGCAGAATGAGGCTGACAGGCTGGCCTTGGATGCTCTTGAAATGAAGCGTCAGCTGCAACGTGAGGTGGAGAGAGCCAGAAGGCAAATGTTTATTAAGGCCGAAGAGGAGGAGTCTCCAGAATAGGTGACCCTTCGTATGGACTTTCGGAAAGGGCGGCCACGAGGCCGCCCTTTTTTTGTCAAGAAGAAAGTTCGTTCTGGCTTTTCAAGGCTGGAGCAAGTGGTAAAATAGTCCCTCCGCTTAATTCTAATGATTCGTTACGAAGATCTTGAAGAGAAAGTCCTTCATTATCAGCCCGACGCAGATGTGGAACTTCTCCGAAAGGCCTACGTGTTTTCCGCTCGGGAGCACAAAGGTCAGGTTCGCCAGTCCGGCGAGCCGTATCTAACTCACCCCCTCGAAGTGGCCAATATCCTGGCTGAAATGCGACAGGATGTGGCGTGTGTCAGTGTTGGACTCCTGCATGACGTGGTTGAAGACACTCTCACTGATATTCGAACTCTCAAAGAGTATTTCGGCGAGGATATCGCCCACCTGGTCGATGGTGTAACCAAGATCAGTAAGATCGAGTTCTCATCCCCAGAAGAACAGCAGGCGGAGAACTTCCGAAAACTCCTCCTGGCTATGGTCGATGATGTTCGAGTTATTCTCGTGAAGCTCGCCGATCGTCTCCACAATATGCGGACTCTCGAGCATCTGTCGCCTGAAAAGCAAAAGAGAATTGCTCGCGAAACCATCGAGATTTATGCTCCCATCGCTCTTCGACTCGGAATGTCTCGAATCCGAGGGGAACTCGAAGATCTTTCTTTCCGCTATCTGGAACCTGTTATTTCCGAGAACATCATCAACGAGATGAATGAAAAGGGAGCCGATTTCAAGCTTTTCATCGACAATGTGACGGGCCAGTTGAGGGAAGTACTTGACGAACACGGAATCTCGGCCCAATTGGAAAGTCGCATCAAGCGAACCTATAGCATTTATCAGAAAATGAAGCGGCAGAGGATCGACCTGAATCAGGTTTATGACCTAGTGGCAATTAGAGTCATCGTGGACTCAGTCCGGGACTGTTATACCGTATTGGGACTTGTGAACAACCTCTGGAATCCTGTGCCGGGGAGGATCAAAGATTTTATCGCGATGCCCAGGAACAATATGTATCAGTCGGTGCATACGTCGGTCGTAGGCGGCGACGGCCAGCCGTTTGAGGTTCAGATACGAACTCATGAAATGCACCGTGTCGCGGAAGAGGGCATCGCTGCGCACTGGAAGTACAAAGAAGGGAAGCTGGACCAGAACGATGAGGACAAGCGCTTTCTTTGGTTAAGGCACTTGCTGGAATGGCAGAAGGAGGTGAGAGATCCGCACCAGTTCCTGAGTAATCTCAAGATCGACCTTTACCCGGACGAAGTCTACATATTCACACCGAAAGGCGAGGTGATTACCATGCCCAGGGGTGCGACGGCGCTTGATTTTGCGTACCACATTCATACTGAAGTTGGTCACAAATGTGTCGGGGCCAAAGTGAACAAGCGGATTGTGCCGCTCAAATACCGATTGAAGACGGGTGAAATTGTGGAGATTCTGACCGCCTCGGAGGTGCGCCCGAGCCGGGACTGGCTGAACATTGTCAAGACGTCCCGAGCTCGAACGCCAATTCGTCGGTGGCTGAATCAGCGACAAAAAGAAGAGGCTTTGGAACTGGGTCGGAAACTACTTGAGAAGGAGTTCCGGAAGCATAAGCTATCCTCTAAGAAGTATGAAGATCGACTTGAATCGGTGCTTGGGCATTTTGGCGTGTCTCGAGTAGATGAACTCCTTGCTTCAATAGGCTTCGGCAGAATCTCGACCCGCCTGGTTGTGAATCGGATGGAACCGAAGTTGGCCGGGACTGCGGTCGAAGAGAAGGCCGAATCAAGAATAGGTTCAGCTGTTCGGCGAATGCTGCGCCGAAGCGACTCCCCGATTCAGGTGAAAGGGCACAGCGACCTGCTAGTTTACAGGGCGCGCTGCTGTAATCCGATCAAGGGTGAAGATGTCGTCGGCTATATCACTGTTGGGAAGGGGATTTCTGTTCATTCCACCAATTGCCCCAACCTTGAGAATCTGTTACTCAACTCAGAGAGAAAAGTCGAAGTGAGCTGGACGTCCGACGGTGATGAAACGAAATACCCCGTGAGGCTCTCAATACACACTGAAGACCGAAAGGGCATTCTCGCCGATATTACAGGAGCAGTCGCCGGTATTGATGCCAACATAGTTGACGCCCGGGCAAGGCTGATCGATGGTAACTATGGCCTGGTCGAGATTACCGTCGAGGTTTCAGACACCGAGCATCTTGAGAAAATCATCACCTACATTAAGAAAGTGGGTGGTGTTCGAGACGTTGACCGGGGAAAACAGAGCTCCAGAACGTAAGCCGTCCTCAGGAAACTCCGGGGTCGCAGTTTAAGTCCAGCTCAACGTTGTATACATGAGAGGCCTTTTTCAGGACAGTCCTCTATACTGGTAAATTCAGACGAGACGAAAGGATTCAGGTAATGAGTGAAACGAACAAGCGGACGCGTGCCATCCAGATGGCCGTTGCCCAGATAGAAAGACAGTTTGGCAAGGGCGCGATTATGAGGATGGGGGAGGAGGGTATCAGCATCCCCACCATCTCTACCGGGTCGCTTTCCATTGATGCTGCTCTCGGTATTGGTGGTTTGCCCAGGGGGAGGGTCGTTGAAGTATACGGCCCCGAATCGAGCGGCAAAACCACTGTCGCTCTTCATGTGATCGCCGAGGCCCAGAAAGCAGGCGGTACTGCAGCGTTCATTGATGCCGAGCATGCCATGGATGCCGGCTATGCTCGTAACCTTGGTGTCAATATAGACGAACTCCTGGTGTCACAGCCGGATTCCGGCGAACAGGCGCTTGAGATTGCGGAGGTGCTCGTCCGGAGCGGAGCTATCGATATTGTGGTGATAGATTCTGTCGCGGCTTTGGTTCCGCGGGCAGAATTGGAAGGAGAGATGGGTGACTCCCACATGGGTCTTCAGGCCCGGCTCATGTCTCAGGCGTTGAGAAAGCTGACGGGAGTCATATCCAAGTCGAAAACCTGTATGGTTTTTATCAACCAGATCCGGGAGAAGATCGGAGTCATGTTTGGAAATCCGGAGACGACGACGGGTGGACGGGCCTTGAAAT